>CAZSWL010000017.1:0-21527 GCA_964610725.1 uncultured Bauldia sp. | reverse complement strand
CCGGCAAGGACGAGGCGGTGCGCCTGACCCCGCCCATCCGCCTCAGCCTCGAGCAGGCGCTCGCCTACATCGGCGAGGACGAGCTGGTCGAGGTGACGCCGCGCTCGATCCGCTTGCGCAAGACCATCCTCGACCCGCACGCACGCAAGCGCGCCGCGCGCGCCGGCGCCGCCTGAGGCCCCTACGCCAGCCGCCGCGCCGGCCGGGCAACCAGCTTCGCTGCCATCTCCTTGGCCGGCATCGCCACGCCATAGAGGAACCCCTGCGCTTCCTCGCATCCGAGCAGTCGCAGGAACGTCACCTGCTCGCCTTGCTCGACGCCCTCGGCGTTGAGATGGATGCCAAGGCTCTGCGACAATGCGGCGACCGCCCGCACGATGGCGACCGCCTCCTGGTCGAACGGCAAACCGACGATGAAGGAGCGGTCGAGCTTGATCTTGTCGATGGGAAACTTGCGCAGATACGACAGCGACGAATATCCGGTGCCGAAGTCGTCGAGGGCGAACCCCACCCCCAGCCCGCGCAGCTCCGCCATGATCGCGGCGACGCGGCCGTGCTCCTCCACGAACAGCGACTCGGTGACCTCGAGGTCAAGTTGCCGCGCCGGCAGGTTCGATCGCGCCAGCGCTCCCGTCACCACGCTGGCGAGGTTGCCGCGCATGAATTGCACCGCCGAGACGTTGACCGCCAGCTTGACCGCCTGCGGCCAGCCGGCCACGTCGAGGCAGGCGCGTTCCAGCACCCATTCGCCGAGCGCGCCGATCAGGCCGATGGTCTCGGCCACCTGAACGAACTCGCTCGGCTCGATCAGCCCGCGGTGCGGGTGGCGCCAGCGCAGCAGCGCCTCGACCCCGACGATGTCGCCGCTGCCGAGATCGACCTGCGGCTGATAGTGGACCTCGAACTGGTTGCGTTCGAACGCCTCCCACAGCTCCAGCTCGAGTCCCTGCCGCGCGCTGGCGTCGGCGATCATTCCGGCGTCGAACACGACCCAGTCGTTGCCGCCGGTCGCCTTGGCGCGATAGAGCGCCGTGTCGGCCGCCTTGAGCAGTTCGTCGGCCTCGCGGTTGTCGCCAGCCACCACGATGCCCAGGCTCAGCCCGGCGATCAGGCGGTGCCGGCCGAGGTCGTAGGGTTCGCCGACGCGGGCGATCAGCGCCGCCGCCAGCGCCTCGGCGCGCGTCGCCGCGCCCTCGCCGGAACTCAGGATGGCGAACTTGTCGCCGTCCAGGCGGGCGAGCAGGTCGCCGGGCACCAGCAGCCCGACCACCCGTTGCGCCACCGCTGACAAAAGCAGGTCGCCGACCGCGTAGCCCAACGTGTCGTTGATCTGGTGGAAGCGGTCGAGGCCGAGCACCATGATGGCGCATTCTCCCGCCGCCACGCGACCGAGACGCTCGACGAACTGGTTGCGGTTGGCAAGGCCGGTGAGGGTGTCGAAGCGCGCCAGGTAGGCGAGACGCGCCTCGGCGAGGCGCTTCTCGGTCACGTCCGAGAAGGTCAGGCAGGCGACGAACCGGTCGGCCCGCTGGCTGCCGTCAATCGTTAGCCCTCCGCTCATCCGCGACGGCGTCACCACGTAGTCGACGATGCGTCGCTCGCGCCCCGACAGCGGATGCTCGAGCTGCTGGATGCCGCCTTCCCGCCAGCGGTCGGCCTTGAGGTCGGCGATCGCGGTCAGCAACGCCTCCGTCATGTCGGCGGGCAGCCACGCGCCAGCCTCGTGGCCGACGAGACCATCTGGTGCCCGCAGAAGATGCCGCGCCGTGCGGCTGGCGGCGAGAATCGTTCCCCTCTCGTCAACGACCAGGATTCCGGCGAAGTTGTCGGCAATGACCCGGTCGAGGATGGTCTGGGTGTTGCTGGTCTGGTTGCGCGAGATCAGCAGCAGGATGCGGCGGAAGTCGATCTCGCGCACCAGCGTGGCGATGGCGAGGAGGACAAGCGACGCCTGCGCCGCTCCGGTCAGTGGCGCCAGCGCGAAGCGCGCCTGGACGAATGCGGCACCGGCTTCAAGCACTATCGCCGTTGCCGCCATGCCGGCGACCGTCACGGTCCAGTGGAAGCGACCGAGCATCGCGGCGGCGGCGAGAATCAACGCCAGCATCAGGTAGGTGACCGCCGGCCCGCTCTGCCCGAGGACGCGGCCCTCGGCGATGCTCTCGGCGGCCAGGACCTGCACCATCGCGCCGGTCACGGTTCCGTACACCGGCACGAAAAAGAAGTCGCGCAGCTCGACCGCGCTGGCGCCGACGATCACCTTCTTGCCGGTGATCCTGGCCGGATCGACCCGGCCGTCGATCAGGTCGATCGCCGGGATGCGGTCGATGCGGTTGGCGTCGATGCTGAAGTCGATGAGGAAGTCGCGGTCGCGCGTCCCGACGCCGCCGCCGAACAGCGCCGCCACCGTCGGCAGCGACTGGCCGTTGATGGTGTCGCTGTAGGCGAGGCGCCTGACGGTGCCGTCGCTGTCCGGCTGGACGACGACGCTGGCCGGCCAGGCGTTGCTGGCGAAGCGGGCGATCGGCAGGTTGACGGCGGTGGCGCTGCCACGGGCGGTCGCCTTCTGGACGAACGCGGGCAGGATTACCGCGCCGCCGGCCCGTTTGAGCGCCGCCTCCAGGGCGGCGTCCTGGTCCGGGCTCGATGCGGTGCTGAGATCGATGTCGAGGGCGATCTCGTCCGCCTTGAGCGCGCTCAGCTGGTCGATGATGGCGGCTTCGACGCTGCGCGGCCACGGCCAGCGGCCGATGGCCGCCAAACTCTTGGCGTCGATATCGACAATGACCATATCGCCGGTCGGTGGCCGCGGCGCCAGCCGCATGCGCACGGCGATCAGCTGATCGTCGAGCCAGCCCCAGCCGCCGGCGAGTTCCACCGGCACCACCACCACCGCGACCAGAATGACGGGCAGAAGACGGCGGAACATGGCGCGCCGCGCCGGAGAGGAGACGACGGTCCGACCCCGGTCCGCAGAGGCGCGCCCGCCGGCCACGACCCGACCGCTAGTGGCCCAGCGGCCCGAGCTGCACCCCGTGGACCTGGACCGTGACGCCATTCTTGCCGGCGTTGACGCTGACGACGCCGTTGGCGTTGACGCCGGCGACGCCGCTGCCGGCGTTGAGGCTGACGACATCGCCGACATTGACGCTGGCGCCGTCATTGCCCGCGGTGACGCTGGCGAGGCCGTTGCCGACGGTAGCACCCGCGTTGCCGTTGCCGGTCATGACGGTAAGAATGCCGTTGGCGAGGCTGACGGTGTCATCGCCGATAGCAACGCCACCCACGCCGTTGGCGGCCTGAGTGCCACCCGCTGCGGACGACCCGTCAAGCGGCGAGGCACCCTGCAGGATGTCGGCGAACGGCCCGCTGCCCGACAGTGTCAATGTGCCGCCGGGATGGATGACCGCCTCCTGATTGGCGGTGACGTCGGTGACCTGGCCGCTTTGCAATGCCGTCACCTCGACGCGCCCGCTCGCTACCTTCACCACCCCGCCGCTGTTGAACGCGCCGACCACGAAATGGGTGCCCTTGACCACCGCGGCGAGCTGCGGCGTGGTCACGGCAAAATGCTTGACGTTGCGCTTCTCGACGGAGAACTCGACCACGCCCGCCGCCTGCACGATGGTGGTGAACTGGCGGTCCTCGGGTCCCGGCGGCAGCGCCACCACCGAATTGGGACCGACGATCATCTGCTCCTGGGCGCGCACCAGCACGGCGCGCGCGTTGGCACCGGTCCTGAGCACGCCGCCGGGCGGTAGCGTTTCTCCGTTCGTCAGGGAAGCCGGCTGCGCGCCGGCAATCTGGATGACCACCTCTCCGCTGGCCCGCACCACGGACCATTCCGCCGCCGTGGCAACGCCGGGCGAGCCGAACGCGGTAATGAAAAGCACTGACAGGGCGATTGTGATGAAACGAGTCATCGCTCGACCCTCCTGCCGGACACGGTTGAACAGCCTTGATGCTAGGCGTGCGCCGTTATCGGTTGCCGAACGCGGGGGCGCGACTTTGATTCGAATTGTCGACATTGCCGGCGCGACCGGCGACCTTCGTCGGCGTCACCTCGCGGCCGCGTGCTGTTTGCGGCCATCGGCCCGGCCAAACTCCTGCGGCCCCGCAATCGGCCGGCTGCCGGCGCGCCGCCACGCAGCAGCGCTGCAACACCGCGCAAAAAACCATCTCCCGCCAAGGCGGATTTGCTTTGCAGAACCGGCGGTGGTGGTAAGCTTTGCTCATGAGTACGCTCGCGATCGGCGTCAGGCGGGCCGAGGCCCGCGACGCTGAGCCGATCACTGTTGTTCACGACTCCGCCTGGCGCTATGCCTACGATGGCATCATCCCGGCGAAGGAGCTGGCGCGCATCATCGCCCGGCGCGGGCCGCGCTGGTGGGACCGCGCCATCCGCCGCGGCACCGCGATCCTCGTTCTCGAGGCCGGCGGCGCCATCTGCGGCTACGCCACCTTCGGCCCCAACCGGGCGCGCAACCTGGTTCAGAAGGGCGAGATCTACGAGCTTTACGTCAAGCCCGAGTACCAGGGCGTGGGCCTCGGCACGCGCCTGTTCCTGTCGTCGCGGCGCGAGCTGTCGCGCTTCGGCTTCGACACGGTCGTGGTGTGGGCGCTGTCGGACAACGACAACGCCTGCCGTTTCTACCGCAACGCCGGCGGCCGCAAGGTGGCGCGCGCCAGCGAGCGCTTCGGCAACATCTCCCTCACCAAGGTCGCCTACGCCTGGGGGCGGGCGAACTAGCGGCGCGGCCAGCTTTCCACGATTGCGGCAAGGGCCTCCGGCTCGCCGGCGATTCTGACCTGCTTCAGCCGGCCGCTGGCGCCGGCGACGATGGCGACGGCGTTCTTCGGCCGCCGGAAGCTCTTCGCCATCAGCGCGATCAACGCCGCGTTGGCGGCACCGCGCTCGGGCAGCGCCCGCACCCGCACCCGTGCCACGGCGCTGCCGTCGGCAAGCCTGACGCGTCCGTCGATCGCGTCGCGGTCCGCCTTCGGCGTCAGCCGCACTGTGACGACGATGGCGCCGGGCTCGCTGCGGTAGCACGTCATCGGCCGCCGGCGGCTAGAGCAGGGCGCTGGCCAGATTGGGAATGATGACGCTCTGGATGAACAGGATGATCAGGATCACCACCACCGGCGAGATGTCGATGCCGCCCATCAGCGGCAGGGCATTGCGGATCGGTCGCAGCACCGGTTCGGTCAGCTGGTAGAGCAGCCGCCCGACCGAACTGACGAACTGGTTGCGGATGTTGACGGCGTTGAACGCCACCAGCCAGCTGAACACGGCGGCGGCGATCAGCACGTAGATATAGAGTTGCAGCAGATAGCTTATGAAGGCGAGCAGTCGAAGCATCACGCGGTTCCGGTTGAGACGCGAGCGATGTGTAGACGGCTGGCCGAAAAGTGCAAGTTGTCGCCGCTTGACACCTTGAAACGGCCACACCTAAATGGCCGCGACCTTGAAGGGGCCGTAGCTCAGTTGGGAGAGCGCGACGTTCGCAATGTCGAGGTCAGGGGTTCGATTCCCCTCGGCTCCACCAGTGCCCCGAGCGGTTGCCCGCCGCCACGCCGCCTGCTGGCGCCCGCCGCCGGCTACCCCCGCACCACCAGCACCGAACAGTTGGCGTGGCGCATCACCCGCTCGGCGTTGGGTCCGATCAGGTAGTCGGTGAGCGCCGGCCGGTGCGAGGCCATGACGATGAGGTCCGCGTCGATCTCCTGGGCCGCCTTGAGGATCTCGTCGTAGATGCGGCCCGCCCGCACCATCGCCGTCACCGCCGCGTCCTTGGGCACCCGCTCGGCGCAAAAGGCCTCGACGTCGGCGTGCGCTCTCGCCAGCGTCTGCTCGGCGAAATCGGGCGGGAAATAGGCCCCGACCATCGCCTCGCCGAAATCCGGCACCACCGTCAGCACGTGCAGGCTGGCGTTGTCGGCGCGCGCATGCACAAGGGCCGCGGGCAGCGCCTTCGCCCACGAGCTTTCCTCGCCGAGGTCGATCGGCAGCAGGATCCGCTGAAACATCACGCCGTCTCCGTGTCAACCGCCGACGCCTGGGCCTGGTTCGCCCGCTGGCGGCGCAAGCGGGCGAGCTGCGAGAAGAATACCAGCGCCAGCAGCGCGAAGCCGAACGGATAGACCAGCTCCTTGGGCGGCAGTCCGCTGCGCTCTACGTCGACGCTGGTGACCACGTCGCCGAACTTCATGCCGACCTTGTCGGCGGGCCCACCGAACATGACTGCGGCGGCGATGAAGCGGCGCTTGTTATCGCGTGCCAGCCTCACTCCGAACGGTCCCTGGATTTGCGCGCCTGCCGGCGCCGGCGTCTTCAGGGCAAACAACTTGTAGCGCTTGCCGTAGTTGGTCTCGCGCGTGACGTGGAAGCGGACGATCTGGTCGGGCGTCATCGTCACCGCGCCGCCGGCGAACTGCTGCGGGTCGAGCGGCGCGAAGGGCGGATAGATGCGGTCCATGAACAACCCCGGCCGGAACAGGGCGAGCACCACCGCCGCCAGCGCCAGGCTTTCCCACAGCCGGTTCTTCACCAGCATCCAGTTCTGCGTCAGCGAGGCGAACGACAGGATCGCCAGCAGCGAGGCGACGAACACCAAGAGGCCGTGCCAGACGTTGTGGACACCGATCAGCAGCAGCGTCGGGTTGAACACGAACACCACCGGCAGAATGGCGGTGCGGACGTCGTAGAGGAAGGCCTGCACCCCGGTTCTCAGCGGCGAGGCCCGCGAGATCGCCGAGGCGGCGAAGGCGGCGAGGCATACCGGTGGCGTCGAATCGGCGAGCAGGCCGAAGAAGAACACGTAGAGGTGCACCGCGATCAGCGGGATGACCAGGCCGGCGGCCCCACCGAGCTCGACCACAACGCCCGCCATCAGCGAGGCGACCACAAGATAGTTGGCGGTGGTCGGCAGCCCCATGCCGAGGATGACGCACAGCAGCGCCGTCAGCCCGAGCAGGATGTAGACGTTGCCGCCGGCGACCTGCTCCATCACCCCGACCAGGGCGTTCGACAGCCCGGTCGACGACACCGCCCCGACGATGATCCCGGCGGCAGCGACGGCGACGGCGATGCCGATCATGCTGCGGGCGCCGGCGACCATGCCGGCGATGCTGTCGTCGATGCCCCGCTTGAGCGCCACCGCGAAGTTGCCGCCGCCGGCGCGCGCCTCGTTGACCAGCGGGCGGGCGAACACGATCGCGAACAGCGCCAGGATCGAATAGAACACCGAGGCCTGCGGACTCCAGCGCCGCACGATCAGCAGGTAGATGAGGATCGCCAGCGGCGCGAGATAGACGACCCCTCCGCGTAACGTCGTGACGACGTTGGGAATTTCCGCCGCCGACAGCCCGCGCAGGCCGAGCTTCAGCGCCTCCAGGTGGGAGATGTAGAGCAGCGCAATGTAGGCGATCGCCGCCGGGATGAAGGCGGCCTTGACCACGTCGAAATAGGTGATGCCGATGAACTCGGCGATGATGAACGCGGCCGCCCCCATGATCGGCGGCATCAGCTGGCCGTTGGTCGATGCCGCGACCTCGATGGCACCGGCCTTGACCGGCGGCATGCCGGTCTTGATCATGACCGGGATGGTGAACGTGCCGGTCGTCACCACGTTGGCGATCGACGAGCCCGAGATCATGCCGGTGAGGCCGGAGGCAAGGATCGCCGCCTTCGCCGGCCCGCCGCGCATGCGCCCGACCAGGGCGAACGCCAGGTCGAGGAAGAACTGGCCGGCGCCGGCCTTGTCGAGTAGCGCGCCGAAGAACACGAACAGGAAGACGAAGCTCACCGACACGCTGAGCGGGATGCCGAAGATCGCCTCGCCGCCGAGCCACTGGTAGCCGATCAGCCGGGTCAGCGACACGCCCTTGTGTGAAATGACCAGCGGCATCTCCTGCCCGAAGATCGAGTAGAGCAGAAAGATGACGCACACGATGACCAGCGGAATGCCGATCGCCCGTCGCGTCGCCTCAAGCAGCAAGAGGATGCCGATGCCGCCGATGATGGCTTCGATCGGGATGGTGAGCCCGGCGACGTGCCAGTCGAGCAGCACGCCCTGGCGCAGCACGATGCCGTTCCACCCCAAGAACAGATAGGAGGCGCATCCAGCGGCGGCGATCGCGAAGACGATGTCGTACCACGGGATGGTGCGGTCGCGATGGCGCGCGTGTGCCGGGAAGGTGAGAAAGGCGAGCGCCAGGCCGAAGGCGAGATGCACCGCCCGCGCCGGCACGTCGGTGATGATCCCCTCCGGAAACACCCGCCCCAGCATGAACGGCAACGGCGAGGCGATCCAGATCTGGAACAGGGTCCACAGAACGCACAGGACGGCGACCACCCGGCCGAGGGCCGGCCCGGACACGCGGCCGGATTCCAACCGCTCCAGCGTCTCCGCGGCCGCATCACCGCCGTCGGGGCGCTCCGCCGCCTGCGCGTTCGTCATTCTGGGCTGACACCGTCGGAAGCGCCGGCCGGCACCCGCGTGTGGAGCGCCGGCCGGTAGCGATCGGGCCTACATCCAGCCCTTTTCCTTGTAGTACTTCAGCGCACCCGGATGGATCGGCGCCGACAACCCGTCCTTGATCATGTGGGCCGGATCAAGCTTGGCGAAGGCCGGATGCAGCGAGCGGAAGACGTCGAGGTTCTCGAACACCGCCTTGGTGACGTCGTAGACGACGTCGTCGGGCACGTCGGCGCTGGTCACGAAGGTCGCCTTGACGCCGAAGGTGACCACGTCCTTGTCGGTGGTCGAGTAGGTGCCCTTGGGAATCGTCGTGAACGAATAGTAGTCGTGCTCGGCGACCAGCTTCTTGGCGCCGGGGTCGTTGCCGAGGTCGACGATGTAGGCGCCGCAGCCGTCAGTGGCCACGGCGACGCCGGCGTTGGGGAAGCCGACCGAATAGCCGTAGGCGTCGATGTTGCCGTCGCACAGCGCCGTCGACTGTTCGGTCGAGGTGAGCTCGGTGGCGACCGCGAAGTCGGCCGTGGTCCAGCCGTGGGCGGCCATCAGCTCCTCGCTGGTGCCGCGCTGGCCGGAGCCGGGATTGCCGATGTTGAAGCGCTTGCCCTTGAGGTCATCCCACGAATGGATGCCGGAGTCCTTGCCGGCGATGATCTGATAGGGCTCGCTGTGCACCGAGAACACCGCCCGCAGCTTGGGACAGGCAGCCACCTTGTCCGGCTCGTCGCCCTTGTAGGCGTGGAACTGCCAGTCGGACTGCGCCATGCCGAAGTCGAGCTCGCCGGCGCAGATCTGACCGATGTTGTAGGTCGAGCCGGCGGTCGACGGCGCCGAGCAGCGCAGATTGTTGTGCGTCCCCGCGCGCCCCTCTGCCGCCTCGCCGTTGACCATCTGACAGATGGCGTTGCCGGTGACGAAGTAGACGCCGGTCGGTCCGCCCGTGCCGATGCTGATGTACTTGATGTTCTGCGCCAGCCCCGGCACGGCCGGCGCAAGCGTCAGCGCAGCTATGGCGAGAGCGGCGATGGTGGCTCTTTTCATGGTTCGTTCCTCCCTTGTCAGACAGCCCGATGGAAGAAACCACACGCGACCGCAAGCATCGCTCGCGCCCGGATGCAGCCCTCCTGGAGCGGCGGGTGCCGGCGAAGGCGCCCGTCCGTGGCCGGGCGACATTGAACACGCTGGCGGCGCGTTTGGCCAGACTCAACCCCACTCGGCCATCGCCTGGCGCAGTTGATCGGCGTCGGCGAGCGGGCGGGCGAGGGCGGCGGCAATCGCGGCGACCGGGGCAACCAGGTCAGCATTGCCCTCGGCGAGAGACCCGTCCGGGCGATGGAGGTTGTTCTCGAAGCCGACGCGGACGTGGCCGCCGAGGGCAACGGCGAGCGCGGCCGCTGCCGCCTCCCTGCCGCCGAAGGCGCACACCATCCACGCGCCGCGATCGTCCCCGGCGACGAACGGAATGAGGTCGGCCGGCCGCGCCCCGACGCCGCCCGCGTAACGGCCGAGCACGTAGAGGCGGAACGGATGGCTTTGCGGCACTATGCCACGTCGGTGCAGGTCGACCAGGCGGTCACGGTCACCGCCGTCGTAGAGGATGTAGTGGGTCGCCACGCGCTCGCGATGGCACCACGCCAGGAACGCGGCGGCCTCTCCCTCGGCGGCGGCATCGGCGACGATCTCACGGATCGCCAAACTGACCGCCTCCGGTTTCAGCGCTCGCACCGCCGCCATCTGCTCGGCCGGCGCATAGCGCCCGGCCGCCTCCGTCGTCATCTGGATCACCATGCGCTCGCCGACCTCGGCGCGGATGGCGGCGATCGCCGTCCGGTAGGCGTCGACGTCGAGGGTGTGGCGGCCTGCGCTGTCGCGCACGTGCAGGTGGATCATCGCCGCGCCGACCGCGAGCGAGGCGCGCGCGGCAGCGGCGATCTCGCCGGGCGTCATCGGCAGGTTGGGGTGATCGTGCTTGTCCCTGCGCGCGCCGGTCGGCGCCACTGCCACGATCAGCGGTGTCACGGTCAGCGGACCGCCGCGCGTGCCGCTTGCAGCGGCTTCGCCGCCGCCGAGGCGATCGCCGCATCCACAGCCTCGCCGAGAATGGCGACGATCGTCGCCCGCTCATCGGCGCCGATAATGAACGGCGGCGCCACCAGAATGTGGTCGCCGCGCCAGCCGTCGACGGTGCCGCCGGCCGGATAGCAGATCAGGCCGCGCGCCATGGCTTCCGCCTTGATGCGAGCGTTGAGCTTGACGGCCGGATCGAACGGCGCCTTGCTTTGCCGGTCAGCGACCAGCTCGACGCCGATGAACAGGCCGCGCCCGCGCACGTCGCCGACGTGCGGATGATCGCCGAAGCGGCCCTTGAGATCGCGAGCGAGCGCCGCCCCCTGTTCGCGCACCCTGGCAAGCAGGTTGTCCTCCTCGATCACCTCCTGCACGGCCAGCCCCGCCGCGCAGGCGGTAGGGTGACCGATGAAGGTGAAGCCGTGCGTGAACGCGCCCGAGCCGGCGGCGATCGCTTGGTAGATGCGCTCCGAGGCCAGCGTCGCCCCGAGCGGCAGGTAGCCGGCACTCAGACCCTTGGCGGCGGTCAACAGGTCGGGCGCCACCCCGTCCTGTTCGCAGGCGAAGAGCGTGCCAGTGCGGCCCATTCCGCACATCACCTCGTCGAGGATCATCAGCACCCCGTAGCGGTCGCAGATTGCCCGGATCGCCTTGAGGTAGCCGGCGACGGGTGGCACCGCGCCCATGGCGGCGCCGACCACCGTCTCGCAGATGAACGCCGCCACCGTCTCCGGTCCCGCCGCCAGGATCGCCGCTTCCAGCTCGGCGGCGGCGCGGGCGCCGTATTCGGCCTCGCTTTCGTCGTCGCGCTGGTGGCGGTAGGCGTAGCACGGTGCGATGCGGGTCACGTTCTTGGCGAGGATGCCGTCGTAGGGCAGGCGTCGTTTCGGGCTGCCCGACACCGACAGCGCCCCCAGCGTGTTGCCGTGGTAGCTCTGCCGGCGGGCGATGAAGTTGACCCGCTGCGGCTCGCCGGTTTCGTAGAAATATTGCCGGGCGAGCTTCAACGCGGTCTCGTTGGCCTCCGAGCCGCCGGACACGAAATAGACGTGGTCGAGCCCCTTCGGCGCCCGCTCGACCAGGCGGTCGGCCAGCCGCTCGGCCGGCTCGCTGGTGAAGAAGGCGGTGTGGGCATAGGCGATCTGATCGAGCTGCGCCTTGATCGCCGCGATCACCGCCGGGTGGCCGTGTCCGAGCGTCGACACCGCCGCGCCGCCGGAGGCATCGATGTAGCGGCGGCCGTCGCTGTCGCGGATGTACATCCCCTGCCCGGCAACAGCGGTCGGATAGGACTGGCGCATATCGCGGTGAATGATGTGGGTCATGGCTTTCCGCTTGCCCCGCCGCTGTGGCCGTTGCGGCCGGCCTTGCGAGGCTAGTCGAGATCGCCGGGACCGTCCATGACGGCGGTTGTCGCGCGGCAGCGACCACATAGCGCTTGGGCCACCGGCCGCGATGGGCTAGGTAATCGCCGCCTCGCGGGCAACCGTTCTCACCGTCTCCTGCCTTCACGCATGCCTCGCGGGTCACCGGCGTGGCCGCCATCGGGAAAAGGGATTCATGTCCAAGCTGGTACCGCCACATGGCAGCGACGCGCTGATGCCGCTGCTCTTGCCCGCCGTCGAGCGCGCCGAGGCGCTGCAACGCGCCGCCGGGCTGACCGCGGTGCCGATGACCAGCCGCGAGACCTCCGACTTCCTGATGATGGCGATGGGCGCCTACACGCCCCTCACCGGCTTCATGTCGCACGACGATTGGCGCAGTTGTTGCGCCGACATGACGCTCGCCGGCGGCCTGTTCTGGCCGATCCCGATCACGCTGTCGTGCAGCGAGGACCTCGCCGACTCGATCGCCGTCGAGGACACCGTCGCGCTGGTCGATCAGGAGTCCGGCGAGATCATGGGGACGCTCGAGGTCGCCGAGAAGTACGCGATCGACAAGGCGTTCGAGTGCCACCACGTCTTTCGCACCGTCGATCCCAAGCACCCCGGCGTCGCCAAGGTCCTCGCCCAGGGCGAGGTCAACCTTGCCGGGCGTGTGGAAGCCATCAGCGAAGGCGCCTATCCCGAGCAGTACCAGGGCCTCTACCATCGGCCGGAGGAGACCCGTGCCCTTTTCGCCGAGAAAGGCTGGAGCCGGGTCGCCGCCTTCCAAACCCGCAACCCCATGCACCGCAGCCACGAGCACCTCGCCAAGATCGCCATCGAGATCTGCGACGGTCTGCTCATTCACCAGGTGCTCGGCGCCCTCAAGGCCGGCGACATCCCCGCCGACGTCCGCGTGCGCGCCATCGACCGCCTCACCGAGACCTACTTCGTGCCGGGCACCTACGTGCAGGCCGGTTATCCCATCGAAATGCGCTACGCCGGCCCGCGCGAGGCGCTGCTGCACGCCCTGTTCCGCCAGAATTTCGGCTGCTCGCACTTGGTCATCGGTCGCGACCACGCCGGCGTCGGCAGCTACTACGGCCCCTTCGACGCCCAGCACATCTTCGGCACGCTGCCGCCGGACAGCCTCGTCATCGAGCCGCTCAAGATCGACGTGACGTTCTACTGCTACAAGTGCGGCGGCATGGCGACCGCCCGCACCTGCCCCCACGGCAACGAGGACCGGCTGCAGATCTCCGGCACCCGCCTGCGCGAGATGTTTTCGAACGGCGAGGACATTCCTGCCGAGTTCAGCCGCCCCGAGGTCGTCGCCGTGCTCAAGCAGTACTACGCCGGCCGCGCTAGCGGCGGATGACGCCGCGGCGCACCAGCCATTTCTCCACTTCGATCGCGGTGAACACGATCATCGCCATGGCGAGGCACAGGACCAGTTCGCCCGCCGTCAGCGGCGTCGTATTGAAGATCGGGTTGAGCGCCGGCACGTAGATGATGGCGAGCTGCAGGACAAAGATCAGGCCGACCGCGCCGAGCATGGGGCGATTGGACGCCAGCCCCTGACGGAACAGCGAGGTGCGGTCCGAGCGGATGGCGAGCACCTGCACCGCCTGCGCCAGCGTCAGCACGCTGAACACCATCGTCTGCCAGCCCGGCGAGCCGATGCGGATGCCGTAGGCCTGCGCCGCCAGCGATACCCCGCTCATCAGCAGGCCGACCCAGATCATGTGCTGCCACAGGCCGCCGGCGAACACGCTTTCGCGCGGTGGCCGCGGCGGCCGTTGCATGACGTTGTCCTCCTCCGGCTCCGCCGTCATCGCCAGCGCCGGCAATCCGTCGGTGACGAGGTTGATCCACAGGATCTGGATCGGCAGCAGCGGGATGGGCAGACCGAGGAACGGCGCCAGGAAGATCGTCAGGATCTCGGCCGAGTTGCCGGTCATGATGTACTTGATGACCTTGCGCAGGTTGTCGTAGATGCGCCGGCCCTCGCGCACCGCCGCCACGATCGTGGCAAAGTTGTCGTCGAGCAGGACCAGCCCGGCGACTTCACGGGCGACGTCGGTGCCGATCTTGCCCATCGCCACGCCGATGTCGGCGCGCCGCAGCGCCGGGGCATCGTTGACGCCGTCGCCGGTGACCGCCACGAACTCGCCCTGCCGCTGCAGCGCCTCCACCACCCTGATCTTCTGCGCCGGATCGACGCGGGCGAACACGCGCACGCTCGCGATCTGCGCCGTCAGCTCCTCGTCCGACATGGCCGCAAGCTCGCGGCCGGTGATCACCCGCTCGTCGGCCGCCATGATGCCCAGCCGCAGCGCGATCGCCCGTGCCGTGGCGCGGTGGTCGCCGGTCACCATCACCGGCGTGATCCCCGCCGACCGGCACAACCGCACCGCCTCTTTCGCCTCGGGCCGCGGCGGGTCGATGATGCCGATGAGACCGAGCAGCGTCAGGTCGCTCTCGACCGCCTCCGGCGCGGCGAGCGCCGGCGGCTGCGGCCAGCGCCGTTCCGTTACCGCCAGCACGCGCAGCCCCTGGTCGGCCATCCTCTCCGCCTCGCCCAGCCAGTGGTGCCGGTCAATCGCCGCCTCGCCGTCCGCCGCAAGCACCCGCTCGCATCGCCCGATGACCGTCTCCGGGGCCCCCTTGGTGTAAGCGACGCAGCCGTCCCCGTCCGCGTGGATGGTGGTCATGCGCTTGCGTTCCGAATCGAAGCCGACCTCGCCCACCCGCGGCAGCCGCGCCGCCAGCGCGGCAGGATCGATTGTCCGCTCCGCCGCCGCCCGTACCAGCGCCACCTCGGTGGGATCGCCGAAAAAGTCGCCGTCCTGGCCGAGATGGGCGTCGTTGTTGAGCGCCGCCGCCGTGAGCAGACTGCTCCACGGTTCGCCGTCCGCCTTCAGGTCCGCCGCCGCGCGGATGCCTTCGGCGGTCACCGCTTCGTCGACCCGCATTTCGTTGAGGGTGAGCGTTCCGGTCTTGTCGGAGCAGATGAAGGTCACCGACCCCAGCGTCTCGACGGCGGCGAGGCGGCGGGCGAGCGCGTTGAGCGCGGCCATCTTGCGCGCCCCGAAGGCAAGGGAAATGGTGACGGTGGCCGGCAGCGCTTCCGGGATTGCGGCGACCGCCAGGCTGACGGCGGTCAGGAACATCAGCACCACCGGCTCGCCGCGCACCAGCCCGGCGATGAAGATGATCGCGCAGATGGCGAGCACCGCCACCGCCAGCCAGGTGCCGAATTGGGTCAGCCGCTGCTGCAGCGGCGTCTGGCCTCTCGCCCCCCTGCCGAGCAGCCGCGCCACTCTGCCCAGTTCGGTCGCCATCCCGGTGGCCACCGCGATGCCGCGCCCGCGCCCGTAGGTGACCGTCGTTCCCTTGAAGGCCATGTTGCGGCGATCGCCCAGCGCCAGGTCGTCGGTGGCGAGCGCCGCTGTTGCCTTGTCGACCGCCACCGACTCGCCGGTGAGGGCGGCCTCGCTGAGGCGCAGTTGGTGAACGTCGACCAGCCTGAGGTCGGCAGGCACCTGGTTGCCCGCCTCCAGCACCACCACGTCGCCGGGCACGATCTCGGCCGGATCGACCGCGACGTCCTTTCCCTCGCGCACCACCACCGCCCGGGTCGGAGCCAGTTTCTTGAGGGCGGTCAGCGTTCGTTCGGCGCGGAACTCCTGCGTGAAGCCGATGACCGCGTTGACCACGACAATGGCGATGATGACCGCGGTGTCCTTGATGTCGCCGACCACGCCGGAGATCGCCGCAGCGGCGATCAGCACCAGGATCATGAAGTCGGCGAACTGGGCGACGACCATGGCGGCGACGCTGCGGCCCGGCTTCTCCTCGATGAGATTGCGGCCGTAGCGGGCAAGCCGCGCGGTCGCCTCGCCGCCGCTCACGCCGCGGACGGGATCGACCGCGAGGTGGTCGGCCACCGCACCGGCCGTCATGCTGTGGAAGCGCGGCGCGCCGGCCTCGTCGGGCGATGAGGACGTTGAGCGGTCAGCCACCATGGAAAAAGACGACGTAGGAGTTGACCAGATAGATGACCACCAGCCCGAGGCTGGTCCACCCCACCATGCGCAACAGGCGCCGCGTCGGCCGGTAGAGCAGGCTGACGATCACCAGCCCGGTCATCGTCACCGCCGAGGCGGCGGAGAAGGCGTTGGCCGGCGACACGTGGGCGAACAGCGGGCCCTTGCGGTAGAAGATGTCGTCGATCGCCAGGATGAGGATGTCGGTGAGGTTGCTGCCGAGCAGGTTGGCGATCGCCATGTTGACCGCGCCGAAGCGCAGCGCCGCCACCGTCACCGCCAGTTCCGGCAGCGAGGTCGCCAAAGCGACGAACAGCGAGCCGACGAAGGTACGCTGCCAGCCCATCGTCTCGGCGATCGCCGAGCCGACGAAGGGCAGCCACGCGCCGGCCGCCACCACCACCACGGCGGCGATCGCAAAACGCCGCACCGCCCCGCCGAGGGTGATCGTCGGATAGCGCTCGTCCGCCTTTTCCACGAACGCCTCGCGCTGCTCACGCTCGTAGCGGAACACCGTGCGGGTGGCGAGCAGATAGAGCACGATGATGATCGGGGTGTAGAGGCCGATGCGGCCGACCGCGTAGGTGGTGCCCTCGCCGGCGAGCTGCAGGTTGAGTGCGACGAAGCCGATCAGCACGATGCCGAACCCCGCCGACAGGATGTGCCCCTGGTGGGCGCGGCGGTAGACGGGTGCTTCGCGATGGAGAAAGTCGACCACCACCAGGATGAGCAGGTTGAACACGCAGCTGCCCAGCGCGTCGCCGACCGCGATGTCGGGCACGTTGGCCGTCGTCACCGAGCTCAGCCCGGTCACCAGCTCGGGCAGCGACGTCACCGTCCCGAGGACGACGAGGCCCATCCAGTTGCTGGAAATGCCGGTCTTGTCGGCAAGGACGTCGCCATTACGCGACAGCTCCGGTCCGGCCAAGCCGACCAGCAGCGCGCAAGCGGCGAACTCCAACCACACCAGCGCCAGTGTCGTCACGGGGCGACCACCGACTCCATCTGTTGCCGACGAATCAGGAGCATCATCTGAATCTAGATCATATCGGGCAAGGCTGATCGCACCCGCGGCCCGCGCCCGGCCGTTCTCCGTGGCGTCAGCGCGAACGCCCTTTGCCCAGCCAGCGCGCCGGCCACTCCGGGTCGACAAAGGTGCCGGCGTAGAGGCCCACCGCGAGACCGCCGATGATGAGGACCAGGTCGACGCCGGCGCGGTCGGGGACCCGCATGATCACGTCGGCGGCAAGCACGCACAGCAGCGCCAGCGCGCCGACGTAAAGCACGATAATACCGGTTCGCTGCCGCGGCAGCAGTTTGCTGGCGAAGACGCCGATGACGCCGACCGGAAGCAGCACCACGAGGACGCCGAGGAGGACGAATGCAATCAGTTCCAACACCGACATGGGACGGCTCCCGTGCGCTTCATATGACCGATCGACCCGTCGTCGTTATCCGTCAACCGATTTCTTGGTATGCCAAAGCTGCGCGCTCTCAAATTGATCGGTGTCAAACCGGCCGGCACAGCCGGTGGTTTGTTGTTCGCGAGGAGAACGTCATGCAGCTGGCATCGCCTGTCTTCGCCGACGGTTCGGCCATTCCGCGCCGCTTCACCTGCGACGGCGAAAACCTGTCGCCGCCGCTGCAGTGGCGCCAGGCGCCCGCAGGGACGCTGAGCTTTGCGCTGCTGTGCGACGACCCCGACGCCCCCGGCGGTACCTGGCACCACTGGGCTGCCTACGACATTCCGGCCGCAAGCGGCGGCCTGCCGGCCGCAATCCGCCCCCACGACCCGGGACTCAGGCAGGCGACCAACGATTTCAGACGGGCCGGTTACGGCGGTCCCTGTCCGCCACGCGGCCACGGCCCCCATCGCTATCGCTTCCACCTGCTCGCGCTGTCGGTCGCCGGACTGGCCCTGTCGGCGCCAAATTCCTGTACCGCCGTCGAACGCGAGGCGCGCAAGCACCTGCTTGCCGAGGCCACCCTCACCGGCGTTTACCAGCGCGCCTGACTCACACTTTGCCCAGCCACAGCGTCGTCAGCATGCCGACGCCGAGGAGCAGGATGACCGCTCCGGCGACCAGATGCAGCAGGCGCAGGTGTCGGCTGCGCCATCGCTCCGCCTTCGCCGCCGTCGTCAGACCGAGGTACACCGCCGCCGTGATGGCGACCATCGGCAGGACGAAGATCACGTTGTAGACAAGCAGCCACATGAGCGCGCTGGCGCGCGTCGTCGTTCGTGCCAGCAGCCCGAGAATGACGATGTAGGGTCCCGACGTGCACGGCAGCAGGAACAGGCTGATGACAAAGCCGATCACGAACGCTCCCGGCACCGACGTCACCCCCTGCGTCAGCCGCTTCAGCGCCGGCCGCCACGACAGCGGCACCTCCATGACGAACCATTTGCCGTACCAGAGATAGTCCTTGAGATTGAACAGCCCGATCAGGATCGCCAGCACGCCGACCGCGACGTAGAGCGCCTGGGTCACGCCGGCCGCCGCCACGGCGGAATAGAGGCCGACGCCCATCAGGTAATAGGAAATGAAGATCGCCAGCGAGAACGCCAGCCCGGCGTAGAGCACGCGCCGCCGTTCGCCGGCGCCGAGCACGGCGGTGATCAGCAGGATCAGCACCGCGAACGCGCATGGGTTGATGGCGTCGACCGCGGCGGCGGCGGCCACCGCCGTGAGGGTCAGCATCGGCAACCGCGCCGGACCCGATACCCGCCTCAGCGGTGAGGAGCAGTGCTCGGCGATGCACTGCTCGATCGCCTGCGCGATGCCCGCGCGCATGTCCTCGCTGAATCCGACGATGACGCCATCGCCCAGGAACGCCGTCGGCACGCCGGTGATCTCGACGTCGTAGGCGTCGGCCAGTTGTTGAAACAGGCGGGCGTTGTCGCCGTCGAAGTAGACCTCGTATTCGCGCACGCGCAGTTGCGGATGCTCTTGCCGCATCGTCGTCAGAAACTCCCGCATCGCCGCGCAATAAGGGCAGCCGCGGCCGTAGAAGAGCACCAGGTCGACCGTGGCGGCGGGGGCGGCGGCCCGCGCCAGCGGCGGCAACAAGCACGCGACGACGAGGACAACGAGAAGCAGCGCTTGGCCGGCAAGCGGGCCGGCATTCTTCACCGGCGACAGCGATCGTCGATCCGTGCCCGCCATTGCCCTGCCGCAACCGCCCGCCGGTCGCCGCGCCGCCCTATTCCTGGCTGGCGAAAGTAAGGTACATGAGCGCCAGATAGACAACCGGAATAACGATCAGGACGATAAGCTCAACCGCCGTAGGCGCCGCGCAACCGCCAGCGAACATCTTGTAGCCGACCCAGATGACGGCCACCACGACAACTGCGATACCGATGTACCATGGCAGCAATCGATTTCTGCGGGCGGCTTGGGCCATGACTTCGTCTCCATCGTGTCGACGGCGGAAAGGCCGCACTCTGCTCCGATCGGCGCCAAAGCGCTTTGACCAAAGTCAAGGCGCACCACGGATCGCACGGCGGCCGCGGTCTTTGCCGCGTGACGGCCATTTCACCGATTCGGCAGTCGCCGGCGGCGAACCGGGGTGACGGGAGGCTCCGCCATGGACCTCGGCCACAGCCCGTTGCTGGTCGACCTCTATCAGCTCAACATGATGGAGTCGTACCTGGAATCGGGCGTGACCGGCACGGCGGTGTTCGAATTCTTCGTCCGCCGCCTGCCAGAGCGGCGCGGCTTCCTGGTTGCCGCCGGCCTCGAACAGGCGCTCGACTACCTGGAGACCCTGTCGTTCCCGGTTAACGTCATCGACTGGCTGCGCTCGACCGGCCGCTTCACGCCGCGTCTTCTCGACTACCTCGCCGGCTTTCGCTTCACCGGCGACGTTCACGCCATGCCCGAGGGCAGCATCTTTTTCGCCGACGAGCCCATTCTCAGGGTGACTGCGCCGCTGCCCGAGGCGCAGTTCGTCGAGACCCGCCTGATAAACCTGCTGCACTTCCAGACGCTGATCGCCAGCAAGGCCGCCCGCGTGGTGCTGGCCGCACCCGGCAAGCTCACCGTCGACTTCGGCCTCAGGCGCGCCCACGGCGGCGAGGCCGGTCTGCTGGCGGCACGGGCGAGCTACCTCGCCGGTTTCGCCGGCACCGCCACCGTACTTGCCGAGCGGGAATTCACCATTCCCTCCTTCGGCACCATGGCCCATTCGTTCATCGAGGCGCACGACGACGAGCTTGCCGCCTTCGAGGATTTCGCCCGCGCCCGCCCCGGGCACCTGACGCTGCTCCTCGACACCTACGACACCGAAGCGGCGGCGCGGAAGGTGGTGACGCTGGCGCCGCGTCTCGCGACCGCCGGCATCGCCATCCAGGGCGTGCGCCTCGACAGCGGCGACCTTGCCACCCTCGCCCGCGCCGTGCGTTGCATCCTCGATGACGGCGGCCTCGCCCACGTGACCATCTTCGCCAGCGGCAACCTCGACGAGGACCGCATCGCCGGGTTGATCGGCGAGGGCGCGCCCATAGACGGGTTCGGCGTGGGCACCAGCCTAACCACCTCGTCGGACGTCCCCGCCCTCGACTGCGTTTACAAGCTGCAGGAGTATGCCGGGACGCCGCGGCGCAAGCGCTCCCTCGGCAAGGCGACCTGGCCGGGCCGCAAGCAGGTGTGGCGAAGCTTTGCCGCCGACGGCGCCATGGCCGGCGACGTCATCTCGACCGCCGACGACGTTCAGCCGGGCGAGCCGCTGATCGCTCAGGTTATGGAGAAAGGCCGCCGCACGACGCCGGCTCCCGCCCTTGCCGAGGTGCGCGCCAACGCCGCGGGCGAGCTTTCGCGCCTGCCCCCGCCGTTGCGCCAGTTGCGCGCGCACGCCTATCCGGTCACCGTCGCCGAACGGCTCAGGAGACTGGCCGAAGCGACCGACCGCCGCCTCGCCGAACGACAACCTTTGGAGTGATCGCCATGACCGACAAAGAGGTATTGATCGTCGTCGACGTCCAGAACGATTTCTGCTCCGACGGCGCCCTCGCCGTGCCCGGCGGCGAAGAGGTGGTGCCGGTGATCAACCGCCTCGCCGGGCGCTTCCCACACGTCGTCCTCACCCAGGACTGGCATCCCGCCGGCCATCGCTCGTTCGCCTCCGCCCACCCCGGCCGCAGGCCGCTCGAAACCATCACCGTCGCTTACGGGCCGCAGATCCTGTGGCCGGACCACTGCGTCCAGGGCACGCCCGGCGCCGCCTTCCACGAGGACCTCAGGATCGACAAGGCCGAGCTGATCCTGCGCAAGGGCTACCACCTCGACATCGATTCCTACTCGGCCTTCTTCGAGAACGACCGCGCCACCGCGACCGGGCTCACCGGCTATCTCCGCGAGCGCGGCTTTTCGCGGGTGGTCCTCGCCGGCCTCGCCTTCGATTTCTGCGTCCGCTATTCCGCCGAGGACGCGCGCCGCGAGGGGTTCGAGGTCGTGGTCGTCGAGGATGACGTCGAAGTCGAGGTGGTGGATGTCGGCGCCGTGGCCGGAGCCGACGCCAGAGTGGATGACGTCGATGTTGTGGTCTCCTGCTGCTGGGTGTTTCCG
>CAZSWL010000016.1:0-8779 GCA_964610725.1 uncultured Bauldia sp. | reverse complement strand
GGCGGCGCCCCGGTGTTGACGAGGAAGCCGGCGATCATCAGCCAGTGGGCGAGGCTGTCGGTGTGCATCGCGGTGAAGGTGGTGGAGCCGGTGGCGACGATGTGGCCGGCGATGCCGGCCATGAGCAGGACGCCGCCGAGCAAGTGCACGCTCGCGTAGCGCATGCCGGCGCCGGCCGCCTGCGGTCCGGCCGACCACACCACCACCGTCGAGGCGATCGCCATCAGCTCCCAGAAGACGAACACCGTGATCAGATCGCCGGCGAAGGCGACGCCGAGGGCGGAGCCGGCGTAGAAGAAGGCGGCGGTCAGTTCGACCACGTTGGTCTGGCCGAGCGCGTAGAGGGCACCGCCGAACGCCATGATGGCGAACACCGTGCCGAACAGGCGGCCGGCGGCGGTGCCGTCGCACAGGCTGAGGTGGTAACCGAGGAAGGGCAGCGACAGAGCCGGCCCGTCGGGCACGAGCCACACCAGCGCCAGCGCCAGCAGCGGCGCCGCCAGCATCACCGCCCGGCGGGCGCGCGGCGGCAGTGCCGGCAGCATCAACCCGGCGACGATGAGGACGAGACCGGGCGGCACGGGCAAACTGGCGGTCATCGGCGGCCCCTAGTCATCGTAGTAAGTGTCGGGCCGCTTGAGCGCGGCGCCGATCCCCTTGGCGAGGGCGATGATGACGAGGCCGGCGAGCAGCCCGAACAGCGCGTAGAAGCCGGCGAACCCGTCGAAGCCGAAGAAGCCCTGGTGGCCGAAGACCTCGTCGACGACCAGGCTCGCCAGCAGCACGATCGCGCCCACGACCACGAACGGCTGCAGCCGCTGGGTCGTGGCGTCGGAGTTGTCCGGTTGCTTCTCGGCCATCGCTTACCCCGATATCAGCATGCCGGCGAGCCGGTACGGCACGTCGGGAAAAAAGAACAGCGCCACCGTGGCGATCGCCGTCGCCACCAGCGCCGCCACCATCGGCCACGGCGACTCGGCGAGAGCGTCGCCGCGGTCGCCGTCGGCCGGTGCGCGCGCGAACGCGCGGTAGACCGGCGGCAGGAAATAGCCGGCGTTGAGCAATGTCGAGACGACGATGACGGCGACGGCGAACCACTGCCCTGCCCCGGCCGCACCGGCGAGGATGAACCACTTGCTGATGAAGCCGGCGGTCGGCGGCACGCCGATCATCGACAGCGCGCCGATCGCGAAGGAGGCCATGGTCCACGGCATGCGCCGGCCGACGCCGTCCATTTCGCTGACGTGATCGACGTGGCCGGCGGTGTGCAGCGAGCCGGCGGCGAAGAACAGCGTGATCTTGGCGACGGCATGGGTGGCGATGTGGAGCGCCGCGCCGATCAGCGCCAGCGGATTGAACAGCGCCGCGCCGAGGACGACGTATGACAACTGGCTGATGGTCGAGTAGGCGAGCCGCCGCTTGAGGTGGTCCTGGCGCAGCGCCACCAGCGAGGCGACGACGACGGTGAAGCTCGCCACGTACACCAGCCAGTCGCCGGCGCCGTCCGCCCGCAACGTGTCGACGCCGATCACGTAGACGATCACCTTGGTGATGAAGAAGACGCCCGCCTTGACCACGGCGACGGCGTGGAGAAGGGCGGAGACCGGCGTCGGTGCCACCATCGCCGCCGGTAGCCAGAAATGCATCGGCATCACCGCCGCCTTGGCGATGCCGAAGACGTAAAGGGCGAGCAGCAGCGCGAGCGCGGCGGTGCCGAGCTTGCCGGCGAGGATGCCGCCGGCGTGGAAGCCGAGGCTGCCGGCGACGATGCCGGTCCAGGCGATCGCCGGCAGCAGCAGCACCGTCGAGCCGCCGACCAGCATCAGCAGATAGAGGCGGCCGGCGCGCCTTGCCTCCTCGTCGCGATGATGGGTGACCAGCGGATAGGTGACCAGCGTCAGCGCCTCGTAGAACAGGAACAGGGTGAACAGGTTGCCGGCGAAGGCGGTGCCGAGGGTGGCGGCGATGGCGGCGGCGAAGCACACGTAGAAGGTGGTCTGGCGCGGCTCGTCGTTGGCGCGCATGTAGCCGATCGAGTAGAGCGAGTTGACGATCCACAGGCCGGAAGCGACCACCGCGAACAGCATGCCGAGCGGCTCGAGCGCAAGCGTGATCACCAGCCCGGGCAGCACGTCGAGGAGGTCGACGGCCGGCCGCGCGCCGGCAAGCACCGGCGGCACCAGCGCCGCGACGGCGGCGAACGACGCCACGGCGCCGAGAAGCGTCACCGCCTCGCGCCGGTTGGGGGAGCGCGCGAACAGGGGAACCAGGAGCGCCGTCGCCGCCGGCAGCACCAGCGCGGTGACGAGAAGGGTCGCGGGGCTCATTGCGGCCCGCCGAGGAGGGTTGCCGCCACCTTGCCGGCAATGCCGGCGGCGCGGCCGGCGTCGAGGCCGAGGTAGATGGTGGCGCCGGCGAGCAGCCAGATGGGGATGAGCATGGCGGCGGGCGCCTCGCGGGCGGCAAGCGCGACGGCGGTCGGCTCGCGGAACCACGCCGCCTCGACCACCCGGCCGACGTAGACCAGCGTGATCAGCGAGCTCGCCACGATCAGGAAGGCAAGCCACCACCAGCCGGCCTCGAAGCTCGCCACCACCAAGTACCACTTCGACACGAAACCGATGGTGCCGGGTATGCCGATCAGACTGAGGCCGGCGACGGTCAGCGCGGCGACGGTCAACGGCATGGTGCGGCCGATGCCGCCGAGATCGTCGATGGCAACGGTGCCGGCGCGGAACATGATGGCGCCGAGCGCCATGAACAGCGCCGCCTTGGTGAGAGCGTGGGCGATGATGTGGACGAAGCCGCCGGTGAGACCGGTGGTGGTCGCCAGCGCCAGGCCGAGGGTAATGTAGCCGATCTGGGCGACCGAGGAATAGGCCAACAGACGCTTGGCGTCGGACTGAAAGACGGCGACGGTGGCGGCGACGAAGATGGCGGCAATCGAGAAGGCGACGAAGATCGGGGTGACCGGCATTTCGCCGAACACGAAGCGGGCGCCGAACACGAAGAACAGGAAGCGGGTGAGCAGGTAGATCGCCACCTTGGTCGAGGTCGCCGCCAGGAACACCGTCGCCGTCGAGGGGGCGTAGGCGTAGGCGTTGGGCAGCCACACGTGCAGCGGGAACAGCGCCAGCTTGAGACTGATGCCGACGGTGATGAACGCCAGCGCCGCGATCACCGGCCGGGTGGTCTCGACGGCGACGACGCGTTCGGCCATCAGGCCGAGGTTGAGGGTGCCGGTCATGACGTAGAGCAGGCCGACGCCGATGACGTAGAAGGTGGCGCCGATGGTGCCGAGGATCAGGTACTGGTAGGCGGCGACCAAAGCGCGGCGGTCGCGGCCGAGCGCGATCAGCGCGTAGCTCGACAGCGACGATATCTCGAGAAAGACGAAGGCGTTGAAGGCGTCGCCGGTGATGGTGATGCCGAGCATGCCGGCGAGCGACAACAGATACATGGTGTAGAACCAGGCGACCCGCTCGGGCGCGAGTTCGGCGGCGACGCTCTGCCTGGCGAACGGCGCGATCACCGCGGCGATCACCGAGACGATGACCAGGATCAGGCCGTTGACCACGTCGACGCGGTATTCGATGCCGAGCGAAGGGTCCCAGCCGCCGAGGTGATAGGAGACGACGCCGTCGACGAGCGCCTCGTGCAGCAGCACGACCGCGATCACCGGCACCGTCCACGACACCACCGTCGCCACCAGCCACGCCGCCAGCGGCCGGCGCGCCAGCGCGCACAGCAGCGCCCCCAGCAGCGGTATCACCACCTGCAAGACGGGCAGTTGCTGCATCAGCGGCCGGAATCCTGCTCGAAGATCTCGTCCTCCTCGATGGTCCCGTAGGCCTCGTTGATGCGCACGACCAGCGCCAGGCCGAGGGCAAGGGTGGCGACGCCGACGACGATGGCCGTCAGGATGAGAACGTGCGGCAGCGGATTGGAATAGACCGAGAAGCGCGGCGAGATGATCGGCGCGGTGCCGCCGAGAATCTTGCCGGGCGCGATGTAGAGCAGATAGACCGAGGTCTGGAACAGCGACAGGCCGACCAGCTTCTTGATCATGTTGCCGCGGGCGATGACGATGAACAGCCCGGACACCATCAGGAAGACGGTGATCCACTGGTTGAAGTGGGCGACGAGGTCGCCGACGAGGCCGCTCATCGCCGTCCCCTGCCCGCCAGCGCGTAGAAGATCGCCAGCATCGTCGACGACACGGTGACGAAGACGCCGACCTCGACCAGGAACACGCCCAGCTCCTGCCCGTGTGCGGGCTCGTGGGCGAGGCGGGTGTAGTCGAGGAAGTTGCCGCCGGCGAGCATGGCGAAGACGCCGACGCCGGCATAGATCAGCACGCCGAGCGGGATCAGCGTCTCGACCAGCGCCATCGGCAACACCCGCATCACCGCGCCGAGGCCGTAGATCAGGCCGTAGAGGATGAAGGTGGCGCCAGCGATGACGCCGGCCTGAAAGCCGCCGCCGGGGCCGAAATCGCCGTGGAACTGCACGTAGGCGGCAAACAGCAGCATCAGCGGCAGGAGCAGCTTGGTGGTGACGCGCAGGATGATGTCGAGACGCATGGGGGCCTCAGCTCGGCTGCTGATCGTCATCGCCGCCCTCGCGCGCGGGGCCGCGCTTGAGCAGCAGGAGGACCGCGATGCCGGCGGTGAAGATGACCGTCGTCTCGCCGAGGGTGTCGTAGCCGCGGTAGCTCGCCAGCACCGAGGTGACGACGTTGGGAATGCCGGTCTCGGCGAGCGATCGCTGGAGATAGTCGGGACCGGCGAGCTGCAGCGGCGTCGCCGCCGCGCCGAACGGCGGCAGCGCCGACATCGCCCAGATCAGCGCCACGCCGGTCACCCCGGCGACGAAGACGGGCAGCAGCACGGTGTGGACCGGCGGCGATTCATCGGTCTTGGTCAGGTAGAGAGCGCCGAGCATCAGCACCATGGCGATGCCGGCGCCGACCGAGGCCTCGGTCATGGCGACGTCGACCGCGTCGAGGACGATCAGCACGGTCGCCATCAGGAAGCTGTAGACGCCGGTGAGCACGGCGACGGCGAACAGGTTGCGCACCCGCACCACCGCGACCGTGGTGACGGCGAGCAGCGCCAGCAGCACCATGGTGATCAGGGCTTCGATGGCGGCGACTCCTCGGAGAGCGACACGGCGGCAACGCCGGGGGCGAGCGTCGGCTTGACGCCGGCGTGGAGGGCGGCGCGGGCGACGGCGTGGGTGGCGACCGGACTCATCAAGCCGAAGAACAGCGCCAGCAAGAACAGTTTGATCGTCACCATGCTCGCCCCGCCGACCAGCATGAGACCGACCAGGATGAGGCCGGCACCGAGGGTGTCGGAGACGGCGGTGGCGTGCATGCGGGTGAACACGTCGGGCATGCGCAGCAGGCCGAGCGCGCCGATGATCATGAAGACGCTGCCGGCGACGACCAGCCCCTCGCCCAGCCACTGGCGGACAAGCTCGAAGGTCACGAGCCCTCCTCCTCGGCATGGCCGAGCGCGCCGAAGCGCAGGAACTTCAGCACCGCGAAGGTGCCGATGATGTTGAGCATGGCGTAGGTCAGCCCGATGTCGAGAAACTCGGAGCGGCCGGTGAGGAAGCCGTAGAGGGCGAGGATGAGGATGGCGGCGTTGCCGACGGCGTTGGCGGCGACCAGGCGGTCGAACACGCCCGGCCCCTTGACCGCCCGCGCCACCATCATGGCGGTCGCCAGCAACACGGCGAACATGGCGACGGCGAGCATCAGCCGGAACCTTCCATGGCCGTCACCCGCCGGTCCATCTCGCCGGCCGCGAGGCCCTCGGCGGCAGACTTGGTCAAGGCGTGCACCAGCAGGGCGTGCTCGCGGCGACCGACCTCGACGGTGATGGTGCCGGGCGTGAGGGTGATCGAATTGGCGTAGACGACGGTGCCGACCGGGTGGCGCTGGCTGGTGGTCAGGCGCACCAGCCGCGGCGAGATCGGCAGCGACGGCTTGACGATGATCAGGGCGACGTCGAGGGCGGACTTGACGATCTCCTTGAGCAGCCACGGCCAGTAGAGGAGCGCGCGCGCGAGAAGATCGATCGGGTGTCCCTCCTCGTCGGCGTAGCCGAGGCGGAGGCCGAGCCAGGCGATGAGGGCAGCGGCCACCGCCCCCGAGGTGACCAGGAAGGCCGTGTAATGCCCCGACAGCAGCAGCCAGAAGACGAACAGGCTAAGAGCAAGGCTGATGACGCGCATGGGACCGCTCGATAAGCGACAGCGCCGAATCGGCGCTCACTATTGAGCCTATCGTGAGCCGCCGTTCAACCGCTCGCCTTGCCTTCGCGGCCATTTGTCGTTGAGGATGGCGGCGAACGCCCCATCTAAGACGCGAGTTTCCAAGCCGTCGCGACAAGCAAGCGGAGCAGCCATGACCTCGCCCCGTCCCAAGGTCGTCAAGTCCGACGCCGAGTGGCGTGAGATCCTCACGCCTGAACAGTTCTATGTCACCCGCATGGCGGGCACCGAACGCCCGTTCTCCGGTCCCCATTGGGACGACCACCGTGCCGGGCTCTACCGCTGCGTGGCGTGCGGCGAGCCGCTGTTCAGCTCGCACAGCAAGTTCGATTCCGGCAGCGGCTGGCCGAGCTTCTTTCAGCCGGTGGCCGCCGACGCCGTCGAGGAGATCAGCGACCGTTCGCATGGCATGGTGCGCACCGAGGTCCGGTGCGCGCGCTGCGGCGCCCACCTCGGCCATGTGTTCGACGACGGCCCGCGACCGACGGGCCTGCGCTACTGCATGAACGGAACCGCGTTGAGGCTGGAGACGGATGACCAACCGGAAGCGTGAGGTGACCGCCGAGGGCGCTGGCGCCGGGCGGGCTGTCGCCATGCGGCCGCCGGCTGCCGACCGGCGGCCGGCGACCACCGTTCATCACGGCATCGAGCGGAGCGACGACTACGCCTGGCTGCGCGCCGACAACTGGCGGCAGGTGATGGAGGATCCCTCGGTGCTTGCCGCCGATATCCGCGCCTACCTGGAGGCGGAGAACGCCTACGCCGAGGCCGCCATGGCCGACGTCGAGCCGCTGAGGCGCAAGCTGTTCGAGGAGATGCGCGGGCGCATCAAGGAGGACGATTTCACCGTCCCCGCCCCCGACGGCGACTACGCCTATGCCACGCGCTTCGCCCACGGCGCCGAGCATCCGATGGTGGTGAGGACGCGCCGCGACGGCAGCGACGAAACGGTGCTGATCGACGCCGAGGCGATGGCGGCGGGCAAGGCCTATTTCCGCCTCGGCGGCTTCGCCCACAGCCCCGACCACAAGCTGATCGCCTATTCCCACGACGAGAAGGGTTCCGAGTATTTCACCATCCGCGTGCGCAACGCCGCCACCGGCGAGGACCTCGCCGACACCATCCCGGCGACCACCGGCGCGGCGGCGTGGGCCAACGACGGCAAGACCCTGTTCTATGTCTGGGTCGACGCCAATCACCGGCCGGCCAAGGTCTTCCGTCACACCGTCGGCAGCGACCCTGAAAGCGACGTGGCGATCTACGAAGATCGCGATCCCGGCTTCTTCATCGGCGTCAACAAGACCCAGTCGCGCCGCTTCATCGTCATCGAGACCCACGACCACGAGACCTCCGAGACCCGCGTCATCGAGGCCGACCGGCCGTTCGGCGATCCGCGGCTGATCGCCCGCCGGCGCAAGGCGGAGGAATACCACCTCGACCACGGCGGCGACCGCTTCTTCATGCTGACCAACACGCGCGGGGCGGAGGACTTCAAGATCGTCACCGCGCCGGCGGCGACCCCCGACCGCCGCCATTGGCGCGACCTGGTGCCCCACCGGCCGGGACGGTTGATCCTCGATTTCACCGTCTACAAGGACTTCCTCGTGCGCCTCGAGCGGGAGGCGAGCCTGCCGCGCATCGTCATTCGCCATCTCGCCAGCGGCGAGGAGCACGCCATCGCCTTTGGCGAAGAAGCCTATGCGCTCGGTATGTCCAGCGGCTTCGAGTTCGACACGCGGACGCTGCGCTTCACCTATTCGTCGATGACCACACCGGCCCAGGTCTACGACTACGACATGGCGACGCGCACGCGGGTGCTGCGCAAGGAGGACGAGGTCCCCTCAGGCCACGATCCCGACCAATACGTCACCCGGCGCATCTTCGCGCCGGCGGCTGACGGCGAGACGGTGCCGGTGTCGCTGCTCCACCGCAAGGAGACGCCGCTCGACGGCAGCGCCCCGTGCCTCCTCTACGGCTACGGCGCCTACGGCGTCGCCATCCCCGCCTCGTTCGGCACCAACCGCCTGTCGCTGGTCGACCGCGGCTTCGTCTACGCCATCGCCCACGTGCGCGGTGGCAAGGAGAAGGGCTACCGCTGGTACGCCGGCGGGCGGCACAGGAAAAAAATCAACACCTTCACCGATTTCATCGCCGCGGCTGAACATCTGATTCAACAGAACTACACCGCCGGCGGCCGCATCGTCGGCTGGGGCGCCTCGGCCGGCGGGCTGCTCATCGGCGCCGTCGCCAACATGGCGGGCGAGCTGTTCGCCGGGCTGATCGCGGAAGTCCCCTTCGTCGACACCCTCACCACCATGCTCGACGCCACGCTGCCGCTCACCCCGCCGGAATGGCCGGAATGGGGCAATCCGATCAAGAGCAAGGCCGACTACCGGCTGATCGCCTCCTATTCGCCGATCGACAACGTGCGCCCGCAGCCCTACCCGGCGATCCTGGCGCTCGGCGGCCTCACCGACCCGCGGGTGACCTATTGGGA
>CAZSWL010000015.1:0-3689 GCA_964610725.1 uncultured Bauldia sp. | reverse complement strand
CGCGCCGTCGGCGCCAGCGCGGCCGTGACGATGCCCGGGCCGCAGGCGAGGTCGAGAACCTCTCCGGTGCCGGCCATCCCGGTGGCTTCGGCGATGGGGTGGATCATGGCGTCACTGGTCACGACCGGCGAGGCGGCGAATTGTGCCGCCTGACGGGTGAACTCGCGGTTGGCGATGACGTTGTGATCGGCCACGCGGTGCCTGGCTCCCTCGCCCGTTGCGCTCATGCGGTCAGCAGGGGCCCCAGCCTATCCGGTTCGGTGACCGGCAGCGAGCAGGTCTGGTCGCGACAGACGTAGGCGGCGGCGCGGCCGTCGACGGCAACTTTGCCGGCGGCGGGGTGGGTTGCCGGGAGGTCGACGCTGTCGGCGTGGACGGAGAGGATGGTGTTCGCCGTCCAGTGATCGCGCACGACGGAAACAAGGGCGTCGGCGGCGGTCGATGCCGGCGCGACGATCACCACGTCGACGGCGCCGAGGCGCAAGTCGAGGGCGTTGAGGAGGCTGGTGGTGGCGAACAGGTTGGCGGCGACGGTGGAGGCGTTGGCGTAGAAGACATCGTCGACGTCGCGCCGGTAGGCGTCGTCGCCGGAGAGGTGCCAGAGGCGGACGAGGTTCGCCGCCATCAGCCCGGTCGCGCCCGCTGTCGCCTCGTCGGTGAGCGCCTTCGGGCGGACGATCAGCGCCTCGGCATCGTCGGCGGAGAGAAAGTAGCCGGGCGCCTCGGCGTCCCAATGGTGGGTGCGCATGGTTGCCGCGAGCGCGGTTGCCTGGTCGAGGTAAGCCGCGTCGAGGGTGGCGGCGTGGAGCGCCAGCGCGGCCTTGATGACGGCGGCGTAGTCGCTGGCGAGGCCGGGGAAGACGGACTTGCCGGCGCGCCAGGAATGGGCGAGGCGGCCGTCGATCAACATCGTTGTGGTGATGAACGTGAAGGCACGTTCGGCAAGCGCGATCCACTCGCCGCGGCCGAAGGTCGAACCGGCGAGAGCGAGAGCGGCGATCATCAGACCGTTCCAGTCGGCCAGTACCTTGTCGTCGGTGGCCGGCCGCACGCGGGTCGCGCGGCGTTGCAGGAGCCGCTCACGAGCGGCCGCCAACCGGCGCTCGTCGGTCTCGGTGAGACGGTCGAGACGGGCAAGGCGATTCACGATCGACACGCCCTCCCAGTTACCGGCGGCGGTCACGTCGTAGATGGCGGCGAGGAAAGCGCCCTCCCCGTCGCCGAGAACGTCGATCACCTCGTCGCGGCTCCAGGTGTAGAACTTGCCCTCGCGGCCTTCGGAGTCGGCGTCGAGGCTTGCGGCGAAGGCGCCGGCGGGTGTGGCCATCTCGCGTTCGAGCCAGAAAATCGTTTCGGCGACCCGGTCGGCAAACAACGGATCGCGAGTGGCGATGTAGGCGTGGGTGATCAGCTCGACGAGTTGGGCGTTGTCGTAAAGCATCTTCTCGAAGTGGGGAGCGAGCCAGCGCTCGTCGGTGGAATAACGGGCGAAGCCGCCACCGATGTGATCGTAGATGCCGCCTTGTGCGATGTGACGAAGGGTGAGCAAGACGTGGTCGCGATAGCGCGCCTCGCCGGTGCGGGCGGCGGCGCGCAAGAAGAGTTCTGTGAAGCTCGCTTGCGGAAACTTCGGCGCGCCGCGGGTGCCGCCGTTGACCGGGTCGGCGATCTGCAGCAGCCGGTCGGCGGCGGCGTCGAGCAGGCGGCGGTCGAGGGCGAGGTCGGTCGCCGGCACCGATGCCGCCAACCGCTCCATGATGGCGCGGCGGTTGCCGGCGATCTTGTCGGGCTCCTCGCGGAACAGACGGGCGATTTCGGTCAGGACGTCGACGAAACCGGGACGGCCGTAGCGGGCCGTCCTCGGGAAGTAGGTGCCTCCCCAGATCGGTTCGCCGTCGGGGGTGAGGAACATGGTCAGCGGCCAGCCGCCCTCACCGCCCAGCGCGTGCAGTGCCGCCATGTAGATCTGGTCGATGTCGGGACGCTCCTCGCGGTCGACCTTGATATTGACGAACAGACGGTTCATCGCCGCCGCCACGTCCGGGTCCTCGAAGCTCTCGTGCGCCATCACGTGGCACCAATGGCAGGCGGCATAGCCGACCGAGAGCAGGATCGGTTTGCCGGTCGCCCTCGCCTCGGCAAGCGCGGCCGGTCCCCACGGCCGCCAGTGGACCGGGTTGTCCTTGTGCTGCAGCAGATAGGGACTGGCCTCGTGGCGGAGCAGGTTCTCGCTCATGGGCGCCAGTGTAGGGTGAGTTGTGCGAAGCGGAAGCCACCGGGGCAAACGCGGCGAAATTTCCTCCGCTCATCCCCGCGCAAGCGGGGATCCAGGAATTCCGTCGGTTGGTCTGGTCGGCAAAGACCGGGTCCCCGCTGGTGCGGGGACGAACGGCATTGGCGGCGGCGAAATGCGACCCGTGCGAGCGCTCCTCAGTGCGCGTGGACCGGCTGGGTCAGGAAGCGCTCGGCCGATGTCGGCAGCGCCGGCTCGGCAATCGCCCCGTCGCCTTGCTTCCCTTCGAGCATCTGCCGAAGGGTCGCGATCTCGGCCGTTATGTCCTCGGCGAATCGGGCGCCGGCCTGCTCGAAGAACGCCAGGTCCCTGGGCTCGGGCCTGGCGGCGCGGATCTCTATGTGGGTGCCGCCGTCCGGGGTCTCCGTGAACACGTAGGTCATGAGGATCTTGGGCGTGTCCGGGATCGGCAGCAGCGTCGTCAGGGTCAGGTAGTCGAACGGTCGCCAGTCGAGGATTTCCTCGATGACGATGTCCTTGCCATGGACGCAGTGGACGATGGTGCCGACGCCGCGGCGGCCGCTGTCGGAAATCTCGCTCACCCCGGTGGAGGCGCGCCATTGCGGTCGGCGGCCGGGGAGCGTGAAGTGCTCCCACACCGCCTGACGCGGCGCGGCGATGTCGAACTCGAGCATGGCGGCGGCGTCCTCGCGGCCGACCTGGTTGTGCTGGCGGTCGTTTTCCTGCGCCCACGCATCTTCCAGATCGCGCACCCAGCACTTCACCTCGCCGATGATGTCGATCGTCTCATGGTGTTCGATCAGGCCCTGGGCGCTCGGATCGATCGCCATCGCCTCAATGCAGGCGTCGGAATAGAGCGCGTAGGCGTGGCCGCCGAGGCGGGCGTTGACGTCGTTCTTCAAGAGGCGGTGGATGAGGATCACGTCGCCGCCGGCGAGCTCCTCCTGGCCGGCCATCGTGTGCTTGATGAACTGGCCGTAGTGCGAGACGAACTTGAAGTCGAGGTCGCCCATCCGCCGGCAGGCGTTGCACTCGCAGATGGTCGCCTGGCGGATGTTGCGGAGCCGCTTGCGGAAGCCGAAGTAGGCCGACTCGATCGCGTCTTGGAGCATCGAGCCGTCAACGCTGTCGGTGACGGCATAGACGAAGGCCGCGTCTCCCTCGAACTTGGCCAAGTGGAACGGCGGGCGCAGGCCGGTCACCACCGTATCCATCAGGTCGGCGATGATGTCCTGGGCGTGGTCGAGCTCGACGGCGGTGAGGTAGCTCGTGTAGCCGGAGATGTCGGCGATGACGAAACAGGCGGATTCGGGTTTCGGAAGCATTGGCTGCTCCTCCCGGGGACTTCGTGCCACGTTTGGACTGCGGGGAAAAGGCGCATTGGGGTGGGACCGCCGGTGTGATCCTTCACGTACCGACCGCAACATCGTCATCC
>CAZSWL010000014.1:0-6391 GCA_964610725.1 uncultured Bauldia sp. | reverse complement strand
CCAGCCACTGGCGGACGGCGACGAACCAGGCGCGCAGGCGCCCGTCGCTCATCATGGTGGTTTGATCAGTTGCGGTCATCGATGGCCTCCTGATCGAGCGCGGTGATCGCGGTCACCAGCTTGTCGGCGAACAACCGCGCCAGCGCAGCGCCGGGATCGAACGTCGCTTCCGCGGCACTCGCCGCGCCGATTGCTGTGGCGAGAGGTCGTCCTTCGGCGAGCGCGGCGCGGAATGAGTGGGTACCGGGGTCGAGGCGGTTGATGAGGAAGTTGCCGCGGGCGCCGCGCACCTCGAGCCATACGTTTTCAGGATCGAACGCCAGCCGCTCCGGCGCCGCGCCGTCGACGTGGAGCCTGATCAGCTCGTCGACCGGCCACTCGGCGCTGGTGTAGGCGAGCCCCGGTTGCAGGGTCATGACGATGTGGTCGAGGTCGCTGGTCGCGGAGCGGGCGAAGTCGTCGAGGCCGAGCGCCGGTTCGTCGATCGCCACCGAGACGGTGCCGACGTGCCATTCGAGCGCGCCGGCGGCGGCGAGCCACGGCATCGCCGCGCTGCCCGCTCGGGCGGCGAGGAAGTGCGGGAAATCCTCGCCGTACTCGGCCAGGCATGGGCGCCGCGGCGGGTGGCGGCGGACGAAGTCGGTTGCGGCGGCGGTCATGAAGGCGCTGCCGGTCAGCCATTCGAGCGCGGAAAAGCGTCCGCGCACCACCTTGACCAGGCTTCCCTCGTAGTGGCGCTGGTGGATCGACAGGCGATAGCGGCGGTCGCCGCCGCCGGCGAGGCGAAGCAGAACGGCGGCGGCGTCCTTGTCGACGACGGCGCCGCGGATGGCGGCCTGGGTGTCAGCCAGCGGCGGCATGGCGGACTTTCCGGCCGAACACGCCGCGGGCGACCTGGTCGGCGCGGGCGGCCTCGTTGATCAGCGTGGCGAACGGCGGCAGCTCGTTGTCCCATTCGATCAGCGTCGGCCGCGGGCCGAAGCGGCCAAGCGCGTAGGCGTAGAGCTCCCAGGCCGGGTCGGCGATGCGGTCGGAATGGGTGTCGACCAGCACCGTGGCGCCGCTGTCGCCGTCGTCCTCGACGGTGAAGCCGCCGAGGTGCAATTCGCCGATGGCGTCCGCCGGCAGCCCGTCGATGTAGGCGCGGGCGTCGTAGCCCATGTTGTGGCTGGAAACGTGGACGTTGCTGACGTCGCACAGCAGCCGGCAGCCGCTCTTCGCCACCAGTTCGCTCAGGAACTCCACCTCGGTCATGGTCGAGGCGCCGAAACCGAAATAGCTCGACGGGTTCTCGACCAGATAGGGCCGGCCGAGCCCTTGCTGCACCTCGTCGACGTGGCGGACGAGCAGGGCGAGCGTCTCCTCGTCGTAGGGGAGCGGCAACAGGTCGTTGAGATAGTCGCCCTCGTGGGTCGACCAAGCAAGATGCCCCGACACCGAGAACGGGTCGATGCGGTCGATCAGGGCGCGCACGCGCAGCAGATGCTCGCGGTCGACGCCGCCGACGCTGCCGATCGACACGCCGACGGTGTGCACCGAGATCGGGTAGTGGGCGGCGATCTCGTCGAGCAGTTCGGCGGCGTGCGGGTTGGCGATGAAATTCTCCGGGTGAATCTCCAGCCAGGCGACGGACGGACGGGCGGCCGCGACCTCGGCCAGATGCGGGAGCCGGAGGCCGACGCCGGCCCCGGTCGCAGGACGTGGACTGGTCATGATCGCGGCCGCTCCTTTTGCTGGTTAGCCCTTCATCGGCTGCTTGTGGCCGCCGACGATGCGGTCGCAGTAGCCGACCGGCACGTAGATCCACGAATTGGGATCGCTGTTGACCGTCGACAGGCCGGCGCAGTCGTGGTTGCCGGTCGCGGCGCAGTCGTTGGCGCCGGCCTTGGCGAGGCCGTAACACTTCTCGGCCTTGAAGGTCGGCGCCGGGGCCGGGCCGGCGAAGCTCAACGCCGGGGCGGCGATGGCGGCGGCGGCAACCGCCGAGGCAAGCAGGAGACGGGTATTCATCGCGAGTCCTCCGATTGGAACGTGAGGGAACACGGCGGCAGGGGCCGCCGCCGGGCACGGCCGAAGAGCCTCACCCGTTGTTGATTTCGTTGTGACGGCAGGCAAAGTTACATGTCGCCAGGGGAAGGCGGTTTGACGCCAGCGGGCGGGCGACCTCGCGATCCTGTGGTGAGATGCACGAAAACGCCGATTGCCGAGATGCTCTGAGCGCGCTGATGAAGGCGGCTCAGGATGGCGACCACGCCGCCTACCGGACGCTGCTCGGCGAGGTGACGCCGGTGGTGCGCCGGGCGGTCAAAGGGCGCCATCCTTTCCTGTCGGCGGACGACGTCGAGGACCTCGTCCAGGACGTGCTGTTGTCGCTGCATTCGGTGCGCGCCACCTTCGACAGCCGGCGGCCGTTCCTGCCCTGGCTGATGGCCATCACCCACAACCGCATCGTCGACGCCGCCCGCCGCTACAGCCGGCGCGCCGCCCGCGAGGTGACCGTCGCCGAGTACCCTGAAACCTCGGACGCCGCCCAAACGAATAGAATCAACGACGACTACCGCGACCCGGAAGCGTTGCGGCAGGCGGTCGCGGACCTGCCCAAGGGCCAGCGCGTGGCGGTCGAACTGTTGAAGCTGCGCGAGATGTCGCTCAAGGAGGCCGCGGTGATCAGTGGAATGAGCGTCGCCGCGCTCAAGGTCGCCAGCCATCGGGCGACCAAGGCGCTGCGCGTGGCGCTCAGGGCCAGGGACTAGATTGGATACCGATACCCTTATCGAACGGTTGAGCGAAGACGCCGCGCCGGTCAGGCGTCTGCCGGCGCCGTGGCTGCGCGCCCTGCTGTGGCTGCTGCCCGGCCTCGCCATCATCGCCGCGGTGGTGGTGGCGGTGAAAGGCCTGTTCGATCCGCGCATGGTGCTGGCCGACCACCGCATGGTGATCGAGGAGGCGGCGACGCTGGTGACCGCCGTCACGGCGGCGCTCGCCGCCTTCCAGTCGACGGTGCCCGGTGCCAGCCGGCGATGGTTGTGGGTGCCGTTGGCGCCGCTGGCAGTGTGGCTCGCCAGCGTCGGACAGGGCTGCATCGACGACTACATCCGTCTCGGCATGGCCGGACTGGCAGTGCGTTTCGACGGCGGCTGCATGCTGCCGATGGTGCTGATCGGTTTCGTGCCGACGATCATGATCGTCGTCATGCTCAGGCGCGGAGCGCCGCTGGCGCCACGGCTGACGCTGGCGCTCGCCGGCCTCGCCGTGGCCGCATTGGCCAACTTCGGCCTCATCCTGTTTCACACCGGCGACGTGTCGATCATGGTGCTGGTGTGGCACTTCGGCCTGGTGATGGTCGCCTCGGCGGTGGCCGCTGCGCTGGGGCCGCGTGTGCTCGGCTGGCGGCACCGGGCGTCGAACGCGTGACGCCGCCAGCGCGAGCGGCGATCAGCCGCCGAAGCGGAAGCCGAAGAAGAAGGACGGACGGTTGTACCAGCGGTTGCGGTAGTACCAGCGGCAGCCGTCGTACCAGGCGCCGTAGCGGGAATCCCACCAGGGCCTGCGGCAGTAGCCGAAGGCGGGCGGCGGCGGCCGCTGCATCACCGGCGGCGCTGCGGCGGTGGTGATGTATCTCGCCGAGGCGTAGCCGGCGATGCCGCGGAAGTTGAGGTGGTACCATCCGCCCGAGGAGCCGTTGATGCGCACGGCGGCGCCGGGCGGCATCGTTGTGATCTTGCCGCAGTTGACGCTCGGACAGCTGCGCAGGTTGAGGTAGCCGACGGTCCGTCCCCAGAAGGCCGCCGATGCGACGTTCGGTACGGCCAGCATGCCGAGGGCGGCGACGGCACTGAGGGCCAATGTGCGTAACGTACGTATGTGCATAGGTTCAGCTCCCATTCGTGTGGTTGATGCCCCCGCTCCTAAACAGTCTTTTCATCGGTGAGATGAACGGTTCCTGAATTTCAGCCTCCCACCGCTGCCGGGCCCGGCCGGGGCTCGCCCGCAGCGGGCGCTCGCTTGCCGCCGCCGTCTCACTGGGCGAGGCTGAAGCCGAGGAAGAAGCCGGGGTGGTCGGGCGGGCGGTTGGGCTCGACCCACTGCGAGCTGTCGTACCAGGGGCCGAGGTGGCCGTCGGCCCACCAGTAGCCGAAAGGTATCGGCGGCGGCGGTGCCGGCGACGTGCTCAAGGCGAGCGGCGGCGCTCGCCGCACCCTGACGGTGGTCGCGCTGATGTGGCGGCCGGAGGCGTAGCCGGCCAGGCCGTTGTAGCTGACGTGGTACCAGCCGTGGAGCGAACCGTCGATCCACACCCGGGCGCCCGCCGGCATCACGGCCACGCGGGAGCAGCCGGCGCCGGCGCAGGAGCGCAGGTTCAGGCCGCCGGGGCTGGTGATCGTTCCCCAGCCGGCCGCGGCGACCTGCGGCAGCGCCATCACGGCGAGGGCGGCAGCGATTGCCAAAGCACGTAACTTCATGGGTCCATCTCCCACGGTTCGCACCCCGCCGTCGTGTCGAACATGCACATTTTCGGTCAATGATCCCTGAACAGGTCTGCCCGCGCCTTGCGTTCGATCAATGCAGGCTCGGGCCCTTGAGGTAGCGGTTGCGGTCGCCGGAGGTGACCGTCAGCTCCATCGGGCGGCCGTCGCGATAGACCGTCATCGGCACGTCGACGCCGGCGGCACCCAGAGACCACACTTTGCGGAACAGCCCGGCCAGTCCCGACACCTTCATGCCGCCCACCGACAGCACGATATCGCCCTGGCGCAGATTGGCCTTGTCGGCAGGGCCGCGGCCGGCGACCCCGGCAATGACGACGCGGTCGTCGATCTCGGTGGCGTAGAGGCCGAGCCACGGCCGCGGCGGCCGGTTGGCCTGGCCGATGGTCAACATGTCGCTGAGGATCGGTTTCAACAGGTCGGTCGGCACGTACATGTTGAGCGGCACCGTCTCGTCGTCCTTGCCGGCCTGCTCGAGCTGCAGCGAGCCGATGCCGATCAGCTGGCCGGAGGGATCGATCAGCCCGGTGCCGCCCCAAAACGGATGGGCGGGGGCGGTGAAGATCGCCTGGTCGAGCAGGTACTCCCAGTAGCCGGCGAACTCCTGGCGGGCGACGACGCGGGCGGCAACCGAAGGGGCGATGCCGCCGGCGCCGGCGGCGACGACACTGGTGCCGGGAGTGGCGGCGCGCGAGTTGCCGAGTTTCAGCGCCGGCAGGTCGACTTTGGCGAGCGCGCGCACCAGTCCGAAGCCGGTCTCCTGGTCGTAGCCGACCACGTCGCCGGCGACCGTGCGTCCGTCGGCGAGCGTCAGCCAGACCTCGTCCGCCTCGGTGACCAGATAGCCGATGGTGAGGATGATGCCGTCCTTGCGGATGATGACGCCGTTGCCGGCGCGCTCGGTGCCCAGTATGTCGGCGGTGAAGGCATCGGTGGGCACGCCCGTGCGCACGGCCACCAGCGCCGACACGGCCTCGGCAAGGTCGAATTCGTAATCTTCCTGGCGTGGCGTGATCTCGGGCGGGATGCGCCAGTCGAGCGACATCGCCATGGTGTCATCCTCTCGTTCGTGCTGTCCCTTGGTTATTTAGGGGAAAGGGACGCCGATGGGGAGGGCTTACCGGCGGGGCTTTCGGCCGCGCCGCGCTTCGCCCGGCCGTCACCCCCCCCTTCACACCCACGTCACATCGCGTGTAGATTATCGCCCACGTCGGGGGGCCTAACCCCCCGCCAACGAAAGAGAATCGGGAGCGTCGACTTGAATATCGCGGTGTCGCCGGGGTCCAATCCGGCGCTGGTCCTCAATGCCGATTACCGGCCGCTGAGCTACTATCCGCTGTCGCTGTGGTCGTGGCAGGACGCCATCAAGGCGGTGTTCCTCGAGCGCGTCAACATCGTGTCGGAATACGAGGTGGCGGTCCGCAGCCCGTCGCTCGCCATGAACCTGCCGTCGGTGGTGGCGCTGAAGAGCTACATCAAGCCGGCGCGTCATCCCGCCTTCACCCGCTTCAACGTGTTCCTGCGCGACCGCTTCCGCTGCCAGTATTGCGGCTCGGAGCGGGATCTCACCTTCGACCACCTGATGCCGCGCTCGCGCGGGGGCCGCACCACCTGGGACAACGTGGTCACCGCCTGCGCGCCGTGCAACCTGAAGAAGGGCGGCAAGAGCCCGGGCGACGCCCGCATGTGGCCGGCGCAGATGCCCTATCAGCCGTCGGTCGCGGCGTTGCACAACAACGGCCGCCAGTTCCCGCCCAACTACCTGCACGAATCCTGGCTCGACTATCTCTACTGGGACACCGAGCTGGAGCCGTAGGGGGCGGGGATACGTCGCCCCTTTCGCCCCGCCGAAACGGCCGCGAAAAAATAGTTATCCCCGCTCGCCGGGCCGCCTCCATATTGCT
>CAZSWL010000013.1:0-4890 GCA_964610725.1 uncultured Bauldia sp. | reverse complement strand
GGGTTGTCCGACTTCCACACCGGGATCGGCGCGCCCCAGAAGCGGTTGCGGCCGATGTTCCAGTCGCGCGCATTGGCGAGCCAGTTGCCGAAGATGCCGTCGCGGATGTGGGCCGGCACCCATTCGATGTTCTGGTTGAGTTCGACCATGCGGTCGCGGAACTCGGTGACCTTGACGTACCACGACGGCATCGCCTTGTAGATCAGCGGCTGATCGGTCCGCCAGCAGTGCGGATAGTTGTGGTCGTAGGTCTCGTGGCGGACGACCGCGCCCGTCTGCTTGAGGTCGCGGATGATGTCCTTGTTGGCGGCGAACACGTTCTTGCCGACGTAGGGCGGCGTCAGTTCGGTGAAGTTGCCCTCGAGGTCGACCGGATCGACCAGCGGCAGCCCCTCGCGCTGGCCCACGGCCAGGTCGTCCTCGCCGAAGGCCGGCGCCAGATGGACGACGCCGGTGCCCTCGCCCATCTCGATGAAGTCGCCGGCGACGACGCGGAAGCCGCCCTCCGCCTTACGGTCGGCGAAGAACGGAAACAGCGGCCGGTAGGTCCGTCCGACGAGCGCGCTGCCCTTGATCGTGTCGGCGAGCGCGTAGCCGGCGAGCTCGGCGGCGTAGCGTTCGCGCGACGCCTCGGCGAGGATCAGCCGCTCGCCATCCTTCTCCATCACCGCGTAGTCGGCATCCGGCGCGACCGCCAGGCCCATGTTGGAGGGCAGCGTCCACGGCGTCGTCGTCCACGCGAGGAGCTTCGCCGCGATCGCCTCGCCGTCTCCAGCGTCGAGCTGGAAGGCGACGGTCAGCGCCGGATCCTGGCGCGGCCGGTAGGAATCGTCGAGCCGGGTCTCGAAGTTCGACAGCGGCGTCTGCGCCGCCCATGAGTAGGGCACCACCCGGAAGCCCTCGTAGACCAGCCCCTTGTCCCACAGCTGCTTGAACGCCCACATGGTCGATTCCATGTAGGAGAGGTCCATGGTGCGGTAGTCGTTCTCGAAATCGACCCAGCGCGCCGAGCGGTTGACGTAGTATTCCCAGTCGCTGCGGAACTGCATCACCGACGTGCGGCAATGCTCGTTGAAGCGGGCGACGCCGTACTTGAGGATGTCGCGGCGGCCGGAAAGCTTGAGCTCGGTTTCCGAGTGGAGCTCGGCCGGCAGCCCGTGACAATCCCAGCCGAAGCGCCGCTCGACCATCTTGCCGCGCATGGTCTGATAGCGCGGCACCAGGTCCTTAACGAAGCCGGTGACGATGTGGCCGTAGTGGGGCAGCCCGTTGGCGAACGGCGGCCCGTCGTAGAAGACGAACTCGTCCGCCCCCTGTTCCCGCCGCCGCTCGATCGAGCGCTGGAACGTGCCCTCCGCCGCCCATTGCGCGCCGATCGCCTCCTCGATGCGAGGAAAGTTGGGGCTCGGCTCGGCCGCCGGATAAACGGTCGGCCCGGCGCTGGTCTTGACGGTGTCGTCCATGGCTGTCCAACAATCGGCGCGACGAGGCGAACGGTCGCGCCGCGAACCGGATCGATACATTTTTTGGGCGGGCGGCGCCACCCGAGCGGGCGGCGATAACCACACGTAAGCCATATCGGAAGCCTTGCAAGGCCGCAGGGCAGCTATGCAAAATTCGCAAGCTTGCATATAATAAGGATGCTTATTATATCGGCGTGATGAACCAGCCCTCCCCCGCCAAGAACCTCGGCCTGCTCATCCATGACGTCGGCCGCCTGTTGCGCCGCCGCCTCGATCAGCAGGCCCAGACCATCGGATTGACCAGCGCCCAGTGGCGCGTGCTCGCCTATCTCACCCGCCAGGAAGGCTCCAACCAGGCGAGCCTCGCCGACCTGATGGAGCTGGAGCCGATCACTCTCAGCCGTCACCTCGATCGCATGGAGGCTGACGGGTTGATCGAACGCCGGCGCAACCCCGCTGACCGCCGCGCTCATCGGCTCTATCTGACCGGCAAGGGCAAGGAGCTGGTGAACGCGTTCCGCTCCGAGACCGCCACCGTCGTCCAGGAAGCGGTGGCCGGTCTCAGCGGCGACCAGATTTCGACTATGATCGATCGTCTTGCCACCATGCGCGCCAATCTCACCGGCAAGGCCGACACGGCGGAGCCGGAGAAGCGTGCGTCGACTGCCGAGCTCAAGGAAGGTATCGCGCAATGAGTGCCGACGGCGGCAACAAGCCCGAATTCGATCCGGCCGCGAAGGCCGCCCCCGCCCCGGCGCCAGCACGTGCGCAGCCGGCGCGCGGCCGTTGGCGGCGCTACCTGATCATGGCGTCGCTGCCGGTCGTCATCGCCATTATTGGCGGCTATTTCTGGCTGACCGGCGGCCGCTACATGTCGACCAACGACGCCTATGTCCACCTCGACAAGGTCACCGTCAGCCCGCTCGTCTCCGGCCCGATCGTCGAGGCGCCGGTGCACGAGAACGACGTCGTCGCGCCCGGCGACGTCCTCTTCGTCATCGATCCGCAGCCCTACCGCATCGCCCTCGAGGCCGCCAACGCCGCGCTCGCCTCCGCGCGCCTGCAGGTCGACGAGCTGCGCGCCGCCTATCAGGAGGCCGTGGCCGCCGAGCAGGCGGCCTCCGACGACGTCGCCTTCAAGCAGAAGGCGTTCGACCGCCAGCAGGGCTTGCTCGCCAAGGGCGTCGCCTCGCAGGCGACCTACGACAGCGCCGAGAACGATCTCCACAGCGCCGAGCAGACGCTCGTCCAGGCCAAGCAGCACACCGTTTCCGCCCTGGCCGCCCTCGGCGGTGACGCCGCGATCAAGACCGACGACCATCCGCTCGTCCTCGCCGCCCTCGCCGCCCGCGACAAGGCCGCCCTCGACCTCGCCCACACGACTGTCACCGCGCCCGCCGCCGGCATGGTCGCCCAGACCGATCGCCTCGTCGTCGGCCAGCAGGTGGCGCCGGGCATCGCCGTGATGAGCCTGGTCGAGACCGGCTCGAGCTGGGTCGAGGCCAACTTCAAGGAAACCGACCTGACCAAGATGGCGGCCGGCCAAGCCGCCACCGTCACCATCGACGCCTACCCCGGCAAGCAGCTCCAAGGCGAGGTCGCCGGCATCGGCGCTGGCACCGGCGCAGAGTTCGCGCTGCTGCCGGCCCAGAACGCCACCGGCAACTGGGTCAAGGTCGTCCAGCGGGTGCCGGTGCGCATCAGGTTCACCGCGCCGGACGGACTGCCGTTGCGCAGCGGCCTCAGCGCGTCCGTCAGCGTCGACACCGCGAGCGGCCCCGGCACCGCGGCGGCCGCCGACGCCCAGTAGGCTGATGAGCGCCCAGCTCAGCGCCCCGGCGATCGAGACGCCCCATCGCGCCCTCGTCACCGTGTCGGTGATGGCGGCGATGATCATGGTCATTCTCGACATGACCATCGCCAACGTCGCCCTGCCCCACATGCAGGCGAGCCTCGGCGCCGCCCAGGACACCATCACCTGGGTATTGACCTCCTACATCGTCGCCCAGGCCATCGCCACGCCGATCACCGGCTGGATGTCTGACAACATCGGCCGCAAGAACTGGTTCATGATCTGCGTCGTCGGCTTCGTCGCCGCCTCGGCGCTGTGCGGCACCGCCCTCAACCTCGACGAGATGGTGCTCTTCCGCGTCCTTCAGGGTGCTTTCGGCGCCGCGCTGGCGCCGCTTTCCCAATCCGTCATCATCGACATCAATCCGCGCGAGCGCCAGGGCCAGGCGATGGCCATCTGGGGCGCCGGCATCATGATCGCGCCGATCATCGGCCCGACCATCGGCGCCTACCTGACCGACCATTTCACCTGGCGCTGGTGCTTCTACATCAACGTCCCGGTCGGCGCGCTCGCCCTCGGCGGCATCTTCCTGTTCATGCCCGACACCGTGCGCCGCCTGCGCCGCTTCGATTTCCTCGGCTTCGGCCTGTTGTCGATCGCCGTTGGCGCCTTGCAGCTCATGCTCGACCGCGGCGCCGAGCTCGACTGGTTTCATTCGCCCGAGATCGTCGTCGAGCTCGCCGTTGCCGTCTCGGCCGCCTGGATGTTCCTGGTTCACACCATCACCGACCGCGAGCCGTTTCTCCACAAGGGCCTGTTTCAGGACCGCAACTTCACCGCCTCGCTGCTATTCATTTTCGTGGTCGGCATCGTCCTGCTCGCCACCATCGCCCTTTTGCCGCCGATGCTGCAGAACCTCTACGGCTATCCGGTCATCACCGTCGGGCTGGTGCTCGCCCCGCGCGGGATCGGCACGATGATCTCGATGATTCTCGTCGGCAGGCTGGTCGGCAGGGTCGATCCGCGCATCCTGGTGCTGTTCGGCCTGTCGCTGGCGGCGGCCTCGCTCTACCAGATGACCTTCTTCTCGCTCCAGATGAACGACTGGCCAGTGATCTTCTCCGGCATCACCCAAGGCATCGGACTCGGTTTCGTCTTCATCCCGCTGTCGACCGTCGCCTTCCTCACCATCGACCCGAAGCTGCGCACCGAGGCCACCGGCCTGTTCAACCTGGTGCGCAACCTTGGCTCGTCGATCGGCATTTCCGTTGTCGCGGCGATGCTCACCTCGAACATCCAGGTCAACCACGCCGAGCTCGCCGCCTGGATCAATCCGTTCAATCCCAACCTCAATGCCGCCGGCATCGATCCCCAGACGCTGACCACCGCGGCCGGCGCACAGACGGCGGCGCTGCTCAACGGGTTGATCAACACGCAGGCGGCGATGATCTCCTACATCGACGATTTCAAGCTGATGTTCTGGATCACGCTGTGCGCCGCGCCGCTGCTGCTCGTGCTGCGCTACGAGCGCCCGGGCCGCCTTGCCCCGGCTACGGCGCGCCAACAGCCCGCCGCGGCCATGGCGGAATGACGCGGCGACGGCCATGGCGCATTACCTGGTGAGCGCGACGGCCA
>CAZSWL010000012.1:0-3284 GCA_964610725.1 uncultured Bauldia sp. | reverse complement strand
TACGCCTGGCTGTGTCAGGCGGCGGGCGGCGTCGACGCCTTCCTCATCGCCTCGGAATTGCGCGGCCTGACCACCATCCGCTCGGACGAGAGCACCTATCCCTTCGTCGCGGCGCTGCAGGCGCTTGCCGCCGACGTGAAGGACGTGCTCGGCACCGGGACCAAGGTCTCCTATGCCGCCGACTGGAGCGAGTATTTCGGCCACCACCCGGCGGACGGCTCCAACGACGTCTTCTTCCATCTCGATCCGCTGTGGGCGGACGCGGCGATCGACATGGTCGCCATCGACAACTACATGCCGCTGTCGGACTGGCGCGACGGCGACGACCATCTCGACGCGGCCAACTGGGATTCCGGCCGCGACGCGGCTTATCTGCGCGCCAACATCGCCGCCGGTGAGTATTTCGACTGGTACTATGCCAGCGACGCCGACCGCGACGGACAGGTGCGCAGCGCCATCGGCGACGGCACCTACGGCAAGCCGTGGGTCTTCCGGCCCAAGGACATCGCCGGCTGGTGGGCGAACCAGCACTACGACCGGCCGGCCGGCGTCGAATCCGCAACGCCGACCGACTGGGTGGCGGAGGGCAAGCCCATCTGGTTCACCGAGACCGGCTGCCCGGCGGTGGACAAGGGGCCGAACCAGCCCAACGTCTTCCCCGACCCCAAGTCGGCGGCGAGCGGGCTGCCGTACTATTCCACCGGGCTCAGGGACGACCTCGTCCAGCGCCGCTTCATCGATGCCACGCTGCGCTACTGGGACCCCGACGACGCCGATTTCGACGAAGCCGCCAACCCGGTGTCGTCGCTCTACGGCGGCCGCATGGTCGACATCGCCGCCATCCACCTGTGGACGTGGGACGCGCGGCCGTATCCCGCCTTTCCGTTGCTCACCGACGTGTGGGCGGACGGGGCCAACTGGGAGACCGGCCACTGGCTGACCGGCCGCCTCGGCGCGCTTACCGCCGAGGCGCTGGTTGCCCAGGTGCTCGCCGACTACGGCGCCAGCGCAAGCGAGGTCGACGATCTCGACGGGACCGTCGACGGCTATCTCATCGGCGAGGTCGCCTCGCCGCGCAACGCGCTCGCCCCGCTCTCCCAGCTTCTCATGTTCGAGGGCTGCGAGTCGGGGGAGGTGTTCCGCATCGTGCGGCGTGGCCGTCGCGCCGTGCAGACCTTCACCGCCGACGATTTCGTCGACACCGGCGAGGGGCCGCTGCTCAGCCTGCGCCGCGCCCAGGAGACCGAGCTGCCTTCCGAGATCGCCATCGGGTTTTCCGATTCGCTCGCCGACTACCGGGCCTCGTCGGTCAACTCGCGCCGCCTCGTCGGCGGCAGCCGGCGGGCGCAGTCGATCGACACCGACGCCGTGCTCAGCCACGCCGTCGCCAGCGGCATCGCGGACACGCTGCTGCAGGACACCTGGGCCGGCCGCGAGACGCTGGCCCTTGCCCTGCCGCAGCGGGCACTGGCGCTGGAGCCGGCCGACGTGTGCGCGATCGCGCTCGACGACGAGGATGGCGAGCGCACGGTGCTGGTCACCAAGGTGGAGGACGCCGGCTTCCGCCGCATCGAGGCGCGCACCATCGATCCCGACATCCTCTCGCCGGTGCCGGCGGCGGCGCGGGCGCTGGCGCCGCGTGCGGTGGCGCTCGCCTCGCCGCCCGAGGTGATGCTGCTCGACCTGCCGCTTTTGACCGGCAGCGAGCCCGGCTACGCGCCGCACATCGCCGTGTTCGCCACGCCGTGGCCGGGGGCGGTGGCCGTGTCGCTCGGCGATCCCGATGCCGGCTTCGTCGCCCGCCAGACGCTGACCCGCCCGGCGACCATGGGCGAGCTGACGACGCCGCTCGCCGCCGGCGCGCTCGCCCGCTGGGACCGCGCCGACACCGTCGACGTCGATCTCTACGGCGGGACGCTCGCCGGCGAGCCGCGCCTGGCGGTGCTCAATGGCGCCAACGTCGCCGCCGTCGGCACCGCCGACACCGGCTTCGAGGTGATCCAGTTCGAGAATGCCACCCTCGTCGGCGACGACCTGTGGCGGCTCGACGGGCTCCTGCGCGGTCAGGCCGGCACCGGCGACATCGCCGCCGCCGGCCACGCCGCCGGCGCCCGCTTCGTCCTCCTCGACGCGGCGGTGCCGCCGCTTGCCCTGAGCGAGGCCGAGTCGGGTCTTGGCCTGACGGTGCGCTGCGGGCCCGCCGGCGCCCTTTACGACCCCGCCGTTTTCACCGACGTGGTGCTCGGCGCCTCGCGGCGCGGCCTCGAGTGCCTGGCGCCGGTCCACATCACGGCCGTGCGCGATCCGGGCAGCGGCGACGTCACCTTCGCCTGGATCCGCCAGACGCGGATCGGCGGCGACTCCTGGGACCCGGTCGAGGTGGCTCTCGGCGAGACCGCCGAGGCCTATCAGGTCGCCATCCTCGACGGTGGCGACACCGTGCGCACGCTGACGGCGACCGCGCCGACGGTCGTCTACGCCGCCGCCGACCAGACCACCGACTTCGGGACGCTGCCCGCCGCCGTCAGCCTCGCCATCAGCCAGGTGAGCCCGACCGAGGGGCCGGGCGTCGCCGCAACGGATCTCATCGATGTCTGATCCACTCGAATCCACCCATCTCAAGCTTCCCTATCTCGCCGCCGCCCAGGCACAGAAGCACGTCACCCATAACGAGGCGCTGCGCCTGCTCGACACGGTGGTGCAGCTGTCGGTGATCGATGCCAGCCTCACCGACCCGCCAACGAGCCCGGCGGAAGGCGACCGCTACATCGTTGCCGCCACCGCCACCGGCGACTGGGCGGGCGAGGAGGGCAACGTCGCCACCTTCGTCGACGGCGGCTGGCAGTTCCTCGTTGCCGACACCGGCTGGTTCGCCTTCGACGCGGCCGCCGCCGTTCTCATGGTCCGCCAGTCGGGCGGCTGGGAGCCGGCCGCCGGGTATCTCAACCCCATCGACCAACTCGGCGTCAACGCCACCGCCGACGACACCAACCGGCTGGCGGTGCGCTCCGACGCGGTGCTCTTCTCCAACATCGAGGCGGCGAGCGGCGGCAGCGGCGACGTGCGCTTCGTGGTCAACAAGGAGACCGCCGCCGACACCGCCTCGCTGCTCTTCCAGACCGGCTATTCGGGCCGGGCCGAGGTCGGTCTCGTCGGCGACGACGACTTCGTTTTCAAGGTCTCGCCCGACGGCAGCGCCTGGAACGAGGCAATCCGCATCGACAAGACCAGCGGCCTGCCGACGATCGGTTACGACAACGCCGGCTCGGGACTTGCCGCCACCA
>CAZSWL010000011.1:0-3184 GCA_964610725.1 uncultured Bauldia sp. | reverse complement strand
ACGACACTTCCGCCGGCATGACAAAGGCGACACGGCTCGGCTTGGCCATCCGCGCATTCGCAACCGCAGGAGGTACCGGCGCGGGTTCGCTCTTGGGTGCCGGCGCGGGTTCGCTCTTGGTCGGCGTGGAATAGGGCTTGCCGTCCGAGTTCGGCATCGTGGCAGCCTCGGTCACGGTGACCTGCTGGTAGGCCTGGTCGGCGATCGCCTGGGGCTGGTGATTGACGATCAGCAGGGCGGGCTGGCCGGGATTGACGCGGCGCAGCGTCTTGGCCGGGTCGCCGTCGGCGGCGATGTTCTCGTATTCGACGTCGAGGTAGACGAAATCGTCGGGTCGGATCACCCGGAGCCGTGTTCGTGTACGCGCACCGGGTACGTCGAACTCGTCGTCGGGCGAGGGCAACGGAAGGGCCAAGGGGTTGAAGAACGTGGCCGCCAGACCGCGTCCAAGCCCCGCCGACCATGCGGACGCGGCTAGGAACAACGAAATAACGGTCCGCCGGGTCGGCTCGACCTGGCCGAGTTCCGCCGCCGGCGACGGGCGCGGGTGGTCCGGGCGGTCCCGTTCTTCGGTCATGCGGGCCCCCCGCCGAGGCGGGCCCGCGGACGCAGCCGGTCGATCACACCCCGGCAAGCCATCGCCGGGCTCGGGTCTACCCGGTAACAAGCCGGGACGAGGCATTCCCTATCGCGGCCGCCGCCCATAGTCTCATCATCCCCCGGAGTCTGCAGACCCTCGAAAGCGCCACGGCCAGCCCAAGAGCTGATGGTGCATCGTCAGACCACGATTAACAATAGGGCGTGTGCGTCGACTTCAGGCAAAGGCTGAAGCCGGGTCGCGCACGATGTCCAAAGATGACCAGGGCTGCAAAATCGGTTCGAGTGGAGCTGTCTGTAGACTGTCCAAAAGACGTTCAAATGGATTGGGAAGCAGACATTTTGTCTGTAGTGACGGTGGCGAGGCCAATTGAAGTCGACGATCGACGAAAGGCGATCTGCTATCCTCGCCGGTGGTGCTTTGCCGGCAAGACACGGTGAGGACAATGCCGGGCGAACTGATCTTGAGGCTATTCGCCTTTGTCCTGGGTGCGCTCGTCGTGGCTACGCTCGCGGGCGTGGCCATGCAAATGCGCTACGGGCGAACGGACGCGATCGCAAACTTCCAGAGCCGGACCTACGCCTGGTGGATCATGGTCGCCATTCTGACTGTGGCCATGCTCGCCGGCAAGACTGTTACAGTCGTCCTCTACGCCATCCTTTCGGCTGTCGCGCTGTACGAATTCCTCGTGCTTGGCGGCGATCGCCGGAGTAGCCACCTCGTCACAGCCGCTTCATTCCTCGTTGTAATCCCGGTGCAGTACTGGCTTGTCTGGACGGAATGGTACGGCCTCTTCGCGGTGTTCATACCCGTTTATGGCTTTCTGCTCATGTCAATCCTTGCCGTGTTGGGAGCAGAAACAAAGGGATTTCTTTCGAACGTCGCCGAAACGCAATGGGGCTTGATGCTCGCCGTGTTCTGCCTCTCGCACGTGCCGGCATTACTGTTTTTGAACATCCCCGGCTTCGAGGGGCGCAATATCCTGCTGGTCGCTTTCCTCGTGCTGGTCGTGCAGTCGAGTGATGTCTTTCAATACCTCTGGGGCAAGGCGCTTGGGCGACACAAGATCGCCCCGGCGATCTCGCCCGGGAAAACGGTTGAGGGGCTGGTTGGCGGAATCGCGTCGGCCTGTGCAGTCGGTGTCTTCTTTTCTTGGATCACGCCCTTTTCGCCGACGGAGGCGCTGCTGGCTTCGCTGCTCGTCGCGGTGATGGGGTTCTTCGGCGGCTTCGTCCTTTCGGCGATCAAGCGCGACCGCGGTTCGAAGGACTGGGGAGCCGTGATCCCCGGGCACGGCGGAATCCTCGATCGGATCGACTCTCTACTCTTCGCGGCGCCGATCTACTTTCACGTCATCCGCTTTTGGTGGACTGTGTGATTTAAAACGCGGAGTGCACGACGCAGGCGGAGCGCCACAGTCCATACGATCCCGGGCACCATGATCCAAAGAAGCACCGCCATGGGACCCCAGGCACCGCCCGGGCCCCAGGCGAACCGCCACGACTCTGGCACGACGGCAAGTATCGCCGCGAGACCGGCGACCGAGAACATTCGCTGCTGTTTGGCGAAGGGCCCACCGAAGTCGGCGGGCGCACCGGCAAGGACGATAAGTATGCGCAGGTACGATACGAACAACGCAAGGCAGGCCGCCGTCCAACCTGCGACAGGGCTTCCACCAAGGCTGTAGCCCGCGCCGATCAGAAGCACCGCATCCGAAATCCGGTCCGGAACCTCGTTCCACAGAATCCCTGTGGCAGTCCCGCGGCTCTGCTCGACCGCGATCATCCCGTCAAACATATTGGAAAGTCCGCGAAGCAGTACCATAAGCGCGGCGGCGATCCAGAGCGTTCCTGCGTAACCCGGCACCACCGCGGTTGCCCCAAGGGCCAGCCCCGCCCCGACCCCGACCGCCAAGCCGAAAGCCGACACAGCGTTGGGCGTGATCCCCCATAAGGCCATCGCGCGCGCCATACGCTGTGCAGCGATGAGGTTTCGGGCCGCTATCGGTCGACGCCCGGCTTTATCGTCCGTCAAAAGACCCCTCCCTTCCGGAAAGCAATTCTCTTGGCAGGCCCACAGCCACCGCCCGTTGAAGAAGCTCTGTCGCCTCATCCGGTCTCATCCCGGGCGGGATGGTGACGGGCGGACCGAAGCAGACGGAGACCGCCGCCCTCCGCGGCCACCGCGCGCCTTTAGGCAACAGGCGTGCCCCGCCCGTGACCGAGACAGGCACCACCGGCACGCCAAGCCCCGTGGCGAGGAGCCCAATGCCGCCCTTGAAGGGCAGCAGCCGCCCGTCAGGCGAACGCGTGCCCTCAGGGTAGATGAGGATCGACCAGCCCTCGTCGGCGAGAAGGCCACAATGATCGAGACTTTGTCGCACACGCCCTTCGCGCGAGAACGCAAACGCGTTGACAACCAGTCCCACCAGCGATCCCGTCCAACTGTGCGCGAAAAAGTAGTCCGCCGCGGCTGCTACCGCCGTTCGAGCGCGCAGTCCGATCGGCAGCGCGCGCAAGATCGAAACGGTGTCGGCGTGGCTGGCATGGTTGGCAATGATCAGACAGGGACCTTCGATGCCTGCAA
>CAZSWL010000010.1:0-9307 GCA_964610725.1 uncultured Bauldia sp. | reverse complement strand
CGCACCTCGCGCTGCACCCGGGCGGCAAGTTCCGCAACCGCTTCGTCGAGCGCTACGTCTTCGGGCGCGGCCGAATTCAACGGCGCTTCCCGGGCGCACCGGGGGAACGACCAGGGGACTGCGCGAGAGTCCCCACGGAGGAGGCGAATGGTGCGTGGCCTCGCCGGTCATTCGGCGAGCGCGGCAATGTCGCGGAAATATTCAAGCGCCTCGGCGTTGGCGAGCGCTTCCTTGTTCCTGACCGGCCGGCCGTGGACCACGTCGCGCACGGCGATCTCGACGATCTTGCCCGACTTGGTGCGCGGAATGTCGGCGACGGCGACGATCCGCGCCGGCACGTGACGCGGGCTGGCGCCGGCGCGGATGCGGGCCTTGATGCGCCCGACCAGCGCCTCGTCCAGCCGGTTGCCGGCGGCAAGGCGCACGAACAACACGATGCGCACGTCGCCCTGCCACTCCTGCCCGATGGCAAGCGCCTCGACCACCTCGGGGATCTGCTCGACCTGGCGGTAGATCTCGGCGGTGCCGATGCGCACGCCGCCGGGATTGAGGGTGGCGTCGGAGCGGCCGTGGATGACGATGCCGCCGTGCTCGGTCCACTCGGCGAAGTCGCCGTGGTGCCAGACGCCGGGGAAGCGCTCGAAATAGGCCGCCCGGTAGCGACTGCCGTCGGGATCGTTCCAGAAGCCGAGCGGCATGGAGGGAAACGGCCCGGTGCAGACCAGTTCACCCTTGCCGCTGGCGAGCGGCCGGCCGTTGCCGTCGAAGATGTCGACCGCCATGCCGAGGCCGGCGCCCTGGATCTCTCCGCGCCACACCGGCGCGATCGGCACACCGAGCACAAAGCACGAGACGATGTCGGTGCCGCCGGAAATCGAGGCAAGATGAACGTCACGCTTGATGGCGTCGTAGACGAAGTCGAAGCTTTCCGGCGCCAGCGGCGAACCGGTCGAGGTGATGGTCTTGAGCGCGGCCAGATCGTGATGGTCGATCGGGCGATAGTCGGCCTTCTTGACGGCGTCGATGAACTTGGCCGAGGTGCCGAACAGGGTCACCCGCTCCTCTGCGGCGTAGTCGAACAGCGTGGCGGGGGAAGGGTAAGCGGGCGCGCCGTCGAACAGCATCAGCGTCGCCTCGCAGGCAAGCGCCGAGACCAGCCAGTTCCACATCATCCAGCCGAGGGTGGTGAAATAGAAGACGCGGTCGCCGGCCGCGATGCCGCAATGGAGCCGGTGCTCCTTGAGATGCTGGATGAGAGTGCCGCCGGCGGAATGGACGATGCACTTCGGCGCCCCGGTCGTTCCCGACGAGAACAGGATGTAGAGCGGGTGCGCGAACGGCAGCCGCGTGAAGGCGACCGGCTTGGCGGCAAACGGGGCAAGCGCGGCGTCGAGAGACGTCGCCCGCGGCAGCGCGGCGGCCAGGCGCTCGGCGATGCCGAGGTGAGGCACGATGATGGCGGCGGCGAGCGTCGGCAGCCCGGCGATGACCGCCTGCAGTTTGTCGCCGAGTTCGAATTGCTTGCCGCCGTACCGATAGCCGTCGCAGGCGATCAACAGCTTCGGCGCGATCTGACCGAAGCGGTCGAGCACGCCGGCCGGCCCGAAATCGGGCGAGGCGGACGACCACACCGCGCCGATGGAAGCGGCGGCGAGCATGGCCGCGACCGCGACCGGGACATTGGGCAACAGCGCGGCGACGCGATCGCCGGGGCCGAGGCCGGCGGCGAGGAAAGCCTGCTGCAGGCGCGACACCAGCTCGTCGAGGGCGCGCCACGACAGCCGACGGGTGCCGCCGTCCTCGCCGCGAAAGACGATCGCCTCGCCGGCGTCGCGGCGACGCAGGAGGTTCTCGGCGACGTTGAGCGTCGCCTCGGGAAAGAAACGAGCGCCCGGCATCCTGTCGCCGTCGACCACGACGCGCTCGCCCTTGTCGCCGATGACCCCGGCAAAATCCCACAGCAGACTCCAGAAGGCGGCACGGTCGGCGACCGACCAGGCGTGCAGCGACGGATAGTCGGTGAGCGTCGTGCCGGCGCGGCGGGAGGCCTCCGCGGCGAAGGCGGTCATGGGTTGAGCGGCAATCGCCTGCGGCGTCGGCCGCCACAACGGCTGGGCGTTGCTCATCGACAATCCTTCGATTGCGCCGACGCAAGCCGGCGATGGCTCGCGCGCACGCCGCTGCGGGCAGAAATTCCTTGCGATTTGCGACCGTTCTTCCTATCGGGAAAGGGCGCGGCGAGGGAAGCCCCAATCGTATGAAACGCATTGTCCGCCTGGCTGTCGTCGTCGTCGGACTGGTGGCGCTGCTTGCGGTACTGCTTCCCAATCTGGTCTCTGACGATCTCGTCAAGCGACGCATAGCCGACCGCATCGCCGGATTGACCGGCCGCGTGGTGGTGCTCAAGGGCGCACCCAGCTTGTCGATCTACCCCCACCTCGCCGTCAGCGTCGGCGACCTCACCATCTCGAACACGCAGGGAGCGCCCGACGACCCGTTCATTACCGCTGAAAGCCTGACCACCCGCCTGCGGGTGTTGCCGCTGCTGCTCGGCCGGATCGACTTCGACGAGTTCGAGCTGGACAACCCGCGCATCCATCTGGTGGTCGACCGCGACGGACGCGGCAACTGGCGGCGGCCAACCGTCGGCAAGGATGCCAAAGCGAGAGCGGCAGCGGCCAGCGAGAGCTTCGGCAACCTGACCATCGTCAACGGCACGGTCGTCTACGACAACCTCGCCAGCGATCGCCATGAGGAGATGACCGGCGTCAACCTCGATGCCACCTGGCCGCAGCCGCAGGCGGCGCTGAGCGGCACCGGCACGCTGCAGTGGCGCGGCGAGACCGTCGAGTTCAGCGGCCTCGTCGCCAAGCCGCTCGAACTCGCCGCCGGCAACCCCTCGCCGGCCCGTTTCGCCATCGGCTCGACGCCGCTCAGGGTGTTGTTCAACGGAACGTTGAAGAGCCTCGACGACTATGAGGTCGACGGCGAAGCGTCGGTGACGACGCCGTCGTTGCGGCGAACGATCGAATGGCTGGGGACGCCGATGGGCACCGGCTCGACCCTCGGCGCGGCGTCGATCAAGGGCAAGGTCAAATGGTCGGGCGCGACCATCGCCTTCTCCGGCGCCAAGCTCGAGCTCGACGGCAATGCCGGCGAGGGCACCCTGTCGGCGCGTTTCGCCGGCGGCCGGCCGACCATCGCCGGCTCGCTCACCTTCGCCAAGCTTGATCTGTCGCCGTATGTCGAAGCCATGCGGGCGAGCTTCCTCGCCGACGGCAACGGCGCGTGGCTGGTGGCGCCGGCCAGGCTGCCGATCGTGGAAGGCATGGACGCCAATGTCCAGGCAACGGCCGAACAGGTGCTGATCGGAGCGCTGCGCATCGGCAAGGCCAAGCTAGCGGCGATCGCCAAGAACCAGGGCGCGACGGTCAACATCGACGCCGGCCAGTTCTATGGCGGCCGGCTGTACGGCCAGTTCACCGCGACCAGGCTCGGCGACGCCTTGTCGGCGCATGCCAAGGCGACGGTGACCGCGGTGCCGGCACGGGTCGCCCTCAGCGACCTTGCCAAGATCTCGGTTCTCGACGGGACCAGCACCGCCGTGGTCGATATCGGCAGCCGGGGGCAAAACTGGGGCGAGTTCGCCCAGGCGACCACCGGCACCCTCTCGTTCGCAATCACCGACGGCTCGCTCACCGGCGTCGACGTTCATGCCCTGGCGGCGATGGCGTCGGACCCGCTTGCCGAGCCGATCGGACCGACGGCGACCTCGACCGCCTTCAAGCGCATGACGGGAACGCTTGCGGTCGCCGGCGGCGTGCTGGAGACCGACGACCTGGTGGCCGAGGGCGACGGTTTTCACCTGGCGATCGACGGCTGGGGCTCGGTCCTCAGCGGCCTCGTCGACGCCAAGGCGACCCTGGCGACGGTCACCAACAGCGGCAAGACGCGTGACGTCCCGCTGACGATCAGCGGGTCGTGGTGGGAGCCGCAATTCGCCCTCGACCGCGAGCGCATGAAGCAGCAGCAGCAGGGCGCCGCGCCGCCGCGCGGATAGCCTCGGCGCCGGGACAGCGGCGTAGGTGATCGGGCGGTGGCGCGTGAACTTCGTGAAGGGCGTCGAACGGCGATGCCCGGCACGAAGGGAAAATGATCATGTCTGTAAAAACGTTGATGATCGCCGGCGCAGTGCTCGCGGCGAGTGCCGCTTTGCCGGCTGCGGCGGCGCCGGCACAACCGTCACCGCCCCGCGAGCCGATCGGTGCGGCCGTGATGTTCAATCTCCTCGACCGCAACGGCGACGGCGTCATCGATAAGAGCGAGGCCGATGCCGTGGCCGGCGCCATCTTCGCCGCCATCGACACCAATGGCGACGGCAGCGTCAGCCAGCAGGAGCTGGAAGCCGCCCTGTCGCGCCTGCACCACGGCCGCGGCCCGCAGTTCGGCATGGGCGGTCCCGAATTCGATCGCGGGCAGCGCGACGGTTGGCAGCGCGACGGCTGGCGCCGCGACGGATGGCGGCACTACGGCTGGCAGCGCGGACGCGGCATGTACGACATGCGCGGCATGGCCGATCGTCCGCCGATGACCCCGGGTCAGGCGAGCAACGACGACGGTGCCGGCGCGCCGACGGACCAGATGGCGGCCAATCAGCAACCGGGCGGTCAGGCCGCGCCGGACAGCTTCCGCCTGCGCATCTTCGAGCGGCTCGACGCCAACGGCGACGGCGTCATATCGCGGGACGAGTTCGCCGCCGCCGGCAGGATGTTTCCGGGCATGGGACCGGGCCCGGCTCCGGAAGCGCCGCCGGCACAGTGACCAGCGGACGCGCCGGAGCCGGCGGGACGGCACTCGTCTGGCTTGCTCCGGCGCGACCGTCGCGCGACAAATCGCGGGCAGCGCCCGACGGTGCTTGCAGCAAGGGAGCGGGCAGCGCGGGTGTGACGGTCGCAGCGACGCATGAGCAGAGCGACGAAATCCTCGTCGGACGGATCGCCGCCGGCGACGAACAGGCGTTCACCGAGATCGTGCGGCGGCACGCCGGGCGGATCAGGGCCTTGGCGCTCGGCTTCAGCGACGGCGCCGCCGAGGCCGACGACATCGTCCAGGAGACGTTCTGGAGCCTGTGGCGCAACGCCCGGCGCTGGCAGCCGGGCGGACCGCCGCTGGCCGCCTACCTCGCCCGCATCGCCACCAACCGGGCGATCGACGCGGGGCGCCGGCGGCGGGCGCGCCACTTCTTCGGCCTCGACGATACCAACGACGTCGCCGACCCGCAGCCGCCCGCCGATCGGCGGCTGGCGGCGGGCAGCGAACTGGCGGCGGTGGTCACCGACATCCACCGGTTGCCGAGGCGGCAGCGCATCGCGATCCTGCTCGCCGCCGGCGGCGAACGCTCGAATGCGGAAATCGCGACGATGATGGGGCTGTCGCTCGGCGCGGCAGAGCAATTGCTGGTCAGGGCGCGACGGGCGCTGAGGGCCGGGCTTGCGGCGCGCGACTCGCGAGGGGAGACTTGAACGATGACATACGACGAATTCGAGGAAGGGGTGAGCCGCTACGGCGGCGACCTCGACAAATGGCCGGCCGCCATGCGCGCCGCCGCCACGGCGGCGGCCAAGGAGGCGCGGACGGCACGCCTGCTCGCCGAGGCCGAGCGGCTCGATCGCCTGATCGGCGAGGCGGCCGCGCCCGCCCCGCTCGACGCGGCTCGTGTCGGCGCCATCGTCGCCGGCATCGGCAACGGTCGCCGGCACGACGTTGCGGTGCGCCCGACCGGCCGGCTGGTGGCGTGGTCGGGGGCGGCGATGGTGGCGTTTCTCGCCATCGGCTTCGTGATCGGACTGGCGTTGCCGGCCGACCAGGGCGAGGCCACCCTAGCCGGACTGGCGTTCGGCGTCGACGTGAGCGCCAGCACGACCGGCGGGGACGGCGTGCTATGACGATCCGTGGGCCGTTCGCCGTCACGCTGCTGGTGCTGCTCTTCCTGTCGCTCGCCGCCAACGTGCTCGGGATTGGATTTGCCTTCGGACGCATGCTCGGTCCCCGGCACGGCGGCGAGGTCGAGCGCATCGTCGCCATGGGAATTCGCGGCTTCCCGCCGGAGATCCGCCACGCGGTCGAGGCGCGGGCGCGCGCCGGGCGAGGCCAGTTCCGCGCCAAGGTCGACGACGTCGAAGCGGCGCGGCGGCGCATGTTCGAGGCGATGCGGGCGCAGCCGTTCGACCGCGCGGCGCTCGAATCCGCCTTCAGCGACGTGCGCCAGAAGACCGACGCCTTGCAGCAGGCGGGCCAGGAACTCGTCGCCGACGTTCTGGTCGACGCGCCACCCGACGTGCGGCGCCGCATCAGGCCGCCGCGCGGGCCGTTTCCGTGAGGCGGCGGGCTGCTACGGCGTCGCCGCGGCCAGCCGCTCGGCGCGCTGACGCTCGACGTCGCGCCGCTTGGCAACGATCGAGGCGATCACGACGCCGACGGCGACGATGCCGATGAGGATGGTGCAGACCGCATTGATCTCCGGCGTCACGCCGAGCCGCACCTGGCTGTAGATCTTCATCGGCAGGGTGGTGGCGCCTGGGCCGGTGGTGAAGGAGGCGATCACCAGGTCGTCGAGCGACAGGGTGAAGGCCAGCATCCAGCCGGCGACCACCGCCGGCATGATGATCGGCAGCGTGATGATCATGAACGTCTTCAGCGGTGGACAGCCGAGGTCGGCGGCTGCCTCCTCGAGGCTGCGATCGAAGGTCACCAGCCGCGACTGCACGACCACGGCGACGTAGCACATGGAAAAGGTGATATGGGCGAGGACGATCGTCCAGAAGCCGCGCGCGATGCCGATCGCCACGAACAACAGCAGCAGCGACAGTCCGGTGATGACGTCGGGCATGACCAGCGGCGCGTAGATCATGCCGGAGAACAGCGCGCGGCCCTTGAAGCGGCCGAAGCGCACCAGGGTGACGGCGGCGAGCGTGCCGAGGACGGTGGCGACGGTGGCTGACAGAAAGGCGACGCGCAGCGTCACCCAGGCCGCGTCGAGCAGCGCGCGGTCGCCGAGCAGCGACGCGTACCATTTGGCCGACCAACCTCCCCACACGGTGACCAGCCGCGAGGCGTTGAACGAGTAGATCACCAGCAGCACGATCGGGGTGTAGAGGAAGGCGAGGCCGAGGGTCACCGACACCGCGTTGAAACGCGAGAAGCGGATCATTGTTGCCGCTCCGCGCGGATCTGCTCGTGGTTCTGGAACAGCACGATCGGCACGACCAGAAGCAGGAGCAGGATGACGGCCACGGCCGAGGCCAGCGGCCAGTCGCGATTGGAGAAGAACTCGTCCCACAGCGTCTTGCCGATCATCAGCGTGCCGGAGCCGCCGAGAAGATCGGGAATGACGAACTCGCCGGTGACGGGAATGAAGACGAGGAAGCAGCCGGCGATGACGCCGGGCAGCGACAGCGGGAAAGTGATCCGCCAGAAGGCGCGCAGCGGCGGGCAGCCGAGGTCGGCAGCCGCCTCGAGCAACGACTGGTCCATGCGTTCGAGCGCGGCATAGAGCGGCAGGACCATGAACGGCAGATACGAATAGACGATGCCGATGTAGACCGCCCAGTTGGTGTAGAGGATGGTCAGCGGGTGATGGATGAGGCCGAGCCAGAGCAGCAGCTGGTTGAGCAGCCCCTCCTTCTTGAGAATGCCGATCCAGGCGTAGACGCGGATCAGGAACGACGTCCAGAACGGCAGGATGACCAGCATCAGCAATGTCGGCTGCCACGCTCTGGACGCGCGCGCCATGCCGTAGGCGATCGGGTAGCCGACGACGAGCACGAGGACGGTGGACAGCACCGCGATCCACAGGCTCGACAGGTAGGCGTGGACGTAAAGGGCGTCCTGGGTCAGCCAGAGGTAGTTGTCGAAGGTGAACTGGCGAACCTGATCGAGAACACCCGCCAGCCCGACGGTGAGGTCGAGCACCGGCGTATACGGCGGCTGGGCGACGAGCGCCGTCGACAGCGAGATCTTGATGACGATGAGAAACGGCACCACGAAGAGAGCGACGAGCCAGGCGTAGGGAATGATCGCCACCAGCCGGCGCAGGCGATTGGGACGGTTGGTCACCGGCGCGGCCACGCGTCGCCTCTCCCCGGTCAATTGACCAGGACCACGCCGGCGTCGCGCGACCACGACAACCAGACGTCGTCCTCCCATGTGATCGGCCGTTAGACGAGACGGTTGCGATTGGTCACGGTCGCCTTGACGATGTCCCCGGTCTGCAGACGGACGTGGTAGATCGATACGTCGCCGAGGTAGCCGATGTCCCAAACCTTGCCGGCGACCGTGTTGACCGTGACGTCGGCAGGGCGATCGAGCGAGATGGCAACCTTCTCCGGGCGGATGGCGAACCAGGCGGTTGCGCCCGCCTCGGCGTCGAGCTGCTGCTCGACGAAGATGCTGGCGCCGGTGCCGGCGCAGGCCATGCGCACCGACGAGCCGCCGCTGCCGGTGATGCGGCCCTCGAGCAGGTTGATGTCGCCGATGAAGTCGGCAACGTAGCGCGAATTCGGCTGCTCGTAGATCTCGGCAGGGGTGGCGACCTGGACGATACGGCCGCGGTCCATCACGGCGATGCGGTCGGCGACGGTCATCGCTTCCTCCTGGTCGTGGGTGACGATGACGAAGGTCAGGCCGAGCTGCTGCTGCAGGTCGGTGAGCTCGAACTGGGTCTCCTCGCGCAGCTTCTTGTCGAGGGCGCCAAGTGGTTCATCGAGGAGGAGGACCTTGGGTTTCCTGGCGAGCGAGCGGGCGAGCGCGACCCTTTGCTTCTGGCCGCCCGACAGTTGATCGGGCTTGCGGCGGGCGAACGGCGTCAACTTGACGAGGGTCAGCATCTCCTCGACGCGGGCGGCGATGTCCCTTGCCGGCATGCGTTGCTGACGCAGGCCAAAGGCGATGTTGTCGGCGACCGTCATGTGCGGGAAAAGGGCGTAGGACTGGAACATCATGTTGCTCGGCCGCCGATAGGGCGGCACGCCGGCGAGACTCTGGCCCTCGAGCAGAATGTCGCCGACGGTCGGCTCCTCGAAACCGGCGACCATGCGCATCATCGTCGTCTTGCCGCAGCCGGAGGGACCGAGCAGGGCGAAGAACTCGCGCTCGTAGATGCCGAGGCTGACGCTGTCGACCGCCGTAAAGTCGCCGAAGCGCTTGGTGACATCGTGAAATTCGATGAACGGTCTGGCGGCCGGGTCGGTCCATGGCGCAAAGGTTCGCCGCACCGGTCCGACGGCAGTCTTGGCCATGATGCTTCCCC
>CAZSWL010000009.1:0-12258 GCA_964610725.1 uncultured Bauldia sp. | reverse complement strand
AGCCGTTCTTCGTCGCGCGCGCGCAGGACCAGCGTCGTCGTGAAGCCAACGCCCTCCTGGAAATTGGGATAGCTGCCCATCTTCACATCCGGAAACGCGCGTTGCAGCGCGCCGAAGGGGCCGGCGATGTCGCCCTCCTTGAGGCCGGCGGCAATCGAGCGCGACAGGACCGTCCTGCCGGTCTTCAGCCGCGGCGCCAGCGCATCGAGCATCGCCTGCATGATCGACGGCACGCCGGCCATGACATGGACATTGCCGATCGAGAAGCCCGGCGCCTTGGAGACAGTGTTCTCGATCAGCGTCGCCCCGACGGGGACGCGCGCCATGCGCAGCCGCGCCTCGTTGAGCTCGGCCTGGGGGATGCGCTCCAGCAGCATGGCGACGGCGCGCGGATCAACGTCGATGGCGACGCCGAAGGCCTTGGCCACCGCCTCCGCCGTGATGTCGTCATGGGTGGGGCCGATGCCGCCGGTGGTGAAGACGTGGGTGTAGCGGGTCCTGAGCGCATTGAGGGCGGCGACGATCTCCGCCTCGACATCGGGCACCACCCGCACCTCGCGCAGGTCGATCCCGATCGCCGTCACGTACTCGGCGATGTATCCGATGTTCCTGTCCTTGGTGCGCCCGGAAAGAATCTCGTCGCCGATGACCAGCAACCCGGCAGTGATGGTGGCGTCGTCCGCGGCGTTGGGCATTGGCCGACCTTCCCTGAAGCTGCCTCGTTGACGCCGGATGAGCCACATCGTCGCGGTTTGCGCTAGCGCAAAGCGATCATCGCCCGATGGCGATCAAATCCCGGCGTGCGACCCAGCCTGATCACCCAATATAGCGAGGCGCGACTGCCCCGCTACACCAGCTACCCGACCGCCCCGCATTTCAGCGCGACGACGGGAGCGACCGACTACGCCGAATGGCTGGCGGAAACGCCCGCCGCAACGCTGACATCGCTCTACGTCCACGTTCCGTTCTGCCGGCGCATGTGCTGGTACTGCGGCTGCAACACGGCGGTGACCCTGCGCGACGAGCCGATCCTCGCCTATGGCGAGATGCTGAAGGCGGAGATCGCGCTGGTCGGACGTTACCTCGGCGACCGTCTGCCGGTCGCGCACGTTCACTTCGGCGGCGGCACGCCGACCATCATGGCCCCGGAGCGGTTCCTCGAGCTGATGGAGACACTGCGCGCCGCCTTCGACGTTCGTGCCGATGCGGAGATTGCCATCGAGATCGATCCGCGCACCCTCGACCGGGAGATGGTGGCGGCGCTCGCCGCCGCCGGCGTCAACCGCGCCAGTCTCGGCGTCCAGAGCCTTGACCCGGCGGTGCAGCGGGCGATCAACCGAACGCAGACGTTTCAGGAGACCGAGGCGGTGGTCGGCTGGCTGCGGGCGGCCGGTATCGTTGGCATCAACATCGACCTCATCTACGGCCTGCCGCACCAGACGGTCGCCTCCGCGCTCGAGACGGTCGACCGATGCCTGACGCTCGCGCCCGACCGCATCGCGGTGTTCGGCTACGCCCACGTGCCCGCCTTCAAGCACCACCAGCGCAAGATCGACGCCGCCACGCTCCCCCGCGGCTCCGAGCGCAACCTGCAGGCCGAAGCGATCGGCGGCGCCATGGTAGCCGCGGGCTACCGGCCCATCGGCATCGACCACTATGCGCGGGCCGGAGACAGCATGGCCGTGGCCGCGGAGGCCGGCCGCCTGCATCGCAACTTCCAGGGTTACACCGCCGACCCGGCAGACGTGCTAATCGCCTTTGGTGCCTCGGCGATCGGCCGCTTGCGGCAAGGCTATGTGCAGAACGAGCCGACGGTGCGCGCCTATTCGGCCGCCATTGGCGCCGGTCGGCTGGCGATCGTCAAGGGCTGTGCGCTGAACGACGACGACCGTCTGCGCGGCGAGATCATCGAACGGCTGATGTGCGATTTCCGTGTCGACGTGGCGGCGATCTGCCGGCGCCACGGTCGCACCACCGCGAGTCTCGCCGACGCCATGGAGAACGTGGACCGGCTGGCGGCAGATGGCGTCATTCGCCGCCATCGCGCAATCATCGAGGTTGATCCCGAGGCCCGCGGACTCATCCGCGCCGTAGCAGCGAGCTTCGACGCCTATCTCGCCGCCTCCCCGCGCCAGTACAGTCCGGCGCTCTAGGATCGCCGTGGCGCGAGCAACCGCCGAGGTGGTATGCGGCGCCATGCGCTTTGCCGTCCCGCTCACCGAGGCCCGTCTCATCCGTCGCTACAAGCGGTTCCTTGCCGACGTCGTCCTGGCCAGCGGCGACGAGGTCACCGTCCACTGCGCCAATCCCGGTGCCATGACCGGCCTTGCCGAGCCCGGCATGCGTATCTTCGTTTCCCGTTCCGACAGCCCGACCCGCAAGCTCGCCTGGTCGTGGGAGCTGGTCGAGACCGACGGCGGCCTGGTCGGCATCAACACGGCCCATCCCAACCGGCTAGTCGCCGAGGCGATCGAGCAGGGCACCATCGCCGAACTCCTCGGCTACGATCGGCAGCGGCGCGAGGTTCGCTACGGCAAGAACTCGCGGATCGACATCCTCCTGTCGGGGCGCGGCCAACCCGAGACCTACGTCGAGGTCAAGAACGTCCACCTGTCGCGACGGCCGGGTCTTGCCGAGTTTCCCGATTCGGTGACCGTTCGCGGCGCCAAGCACCTGGCCGAGCTATCCGACATGGCCGCCGCCGGGCATCGCGCGGTGATGTTGTTTCTCATCCAGCGCAGCGACGCCGGGGAGCTTGCGCTTGCCCGCGACATGGACCCGGGTTACGGCGCCGCCTTCGACAAGGCACGGGCCGCCGGCGTCGAGATGCTTGCCTACGATTGCCGGCTGAGCACCACCGAAATCACCGTCGCGAGGCGCGTCCCGGTGATCGGCTGAGCCGGGCCAACGCCGCGCTTGCACGCCGCCCGGAAAGCCGCCATATGCTCGCGGTGATGGTGAGCTACGTCGACGCCACCCTGGCGCCCCTCAAGAATGACGGAAAGATCAAGCTTCACGGCGCGGCCGACTTCGCCGGCATGCGCCGCGCCGGCTGCCTCGTCGCCGAATGCCTCGACGCCCTCGACGACATCGTGCGGCCGGGGCTTCCGACCGAGGAGATCGACCGTTTCGTATACGAGTTCGCCCTGGCCCGCGGCGCCCTGCCGGCGACGCTCGGCTACAAGGGCTACATGAAGTCGACCTGCGTCTCGCTCAATCACGTCGTCTGCCACGGAATCCCCGGCAGCAAGCCGCTCAAGGACGGCGACATCGCCAACGTCGACGTGACCCTCATCCTCGACGGCTGGCACGGCGATTCGAGTCGCATGTATCTGGTCGGCAACGTCAAGCGTGCCGCCCGCCGCCTGTGCGAGGTCACCCGCGAGGCGATGATGCGCGGCATCGCGGCGATCCGGCCGGAAGCCACCACCGGCGATATCGGCAACGCCATCCAAGAGTACGCCGAGGGCGAACGGTGCAGCGTGGTGCGCGATTTTTGCGGCCACGGCGTGGGTCGCCTGTTTCACGACGTGCCCAACATTCTCCACTACGGCAACCCCGGGGAAGGGGTGCGCCTGCGCCCGGGGATGATTTTCACCGTCGAGCCGATGATTAACCTCGGCCGCCCGCACGTGAAGATTCTCGCCGACGGCTGGACGGCGGTCACCCGCGACCGCTCGCTTTCCGCGCAATACGAGCACACCGTCGGCGTGACCGACAGCGGCCATGAAATCTTCACCCTGTCGCCGAGGCAACGGGCCGACGACCGCCGCCCGGCATGAGCGCCGCCCGTGACAAGGGCGGCAAGCTGCCGCATTTCCACGGGCACCGCGAACGTCTCAGGGCACGCTTCCGCGACGCCGGCCCCGACGCCGTCGCCGACTACGAGCTCCTCGAGCTGATCCTGTTCCCGGTCCTGCCGCGCCGCGACGTCAAGCCGATCGCCAAGGCTCTGATCACCCGCTTCGGCAGCTTCTCCGAGGTCCTCGCCGCGCCGGAGGGCCTGCTGTGCGAGGTCGACGGGGTGGGCGAAGCGGTCGCCCATCATCTCAAGGTCATCCAGGCCGCGGCCCAACGCTTCGCCCATGACACCATTCGCGCCCGTCCGCTGCTCGATTCGTGGGCAGCGGTGCTCGACTATTGCCGCACCGCCATGGCCTTTCAGCCGGTCGAGCAGTTCCGCGTGCTTTTTCTCGACAAGAAGAACCTGTTGATCGCCGACGAGGTCCAGCAGACCGGCACCGTCGACCACACGCCGGTCTATCCGCGCGAGGTGGTCAAGCGCGCCCTTGAGCTGTCGGCGACCGCGCTCATCCTCGTACACAATCACCCGTCCGGCGACCCGACCCCGTCGCGCGCCGACATCGAGATGACCAATTCAGTGATCGACATCGCCAAGCCGCTGGGTATCGCGGTTCACGACCACATCATCGTGGGCAGGAGCGGCCATGCCTCGCTGCGGGCGCTGCAGCTGATCTAGGGCGCCACAAGCGCGCCGCCGTGTTCATGCTTGCGCAATCGCGCGGCCGACGATCAGCGCCTGGCGCAGTTCCGGCGACAGGGCGGAATACTTCGCGTCGGCCTGGGCTCCCACCCCATCGACGTATTTGCTGAAGAAGCAGCGCGCCGCGGCAGCGGCGACAACGTCACAAATGTCGCCCTCGTCGAGACCCGAGCGCCGCAGTCGCCCGATCTGATCGGCGGACACCGTGGAGGCGTCGCGGGCGACGGTCTCGGCAAGATCCATGATGGCAACGTCGAGGTCGCTCAGTCCGGCGTCGCGATGGTCGGCCGCCAGCGCCAGCAGTTCCGGTTCGCTCATGAAGTCGTTCAGCAACACCGAGCCCTGGGCGAGACAACAATATGAGCTCGCGATTGCCTTGGCGGCGGCGAATGTGGCGAGCTCGTATCGGCGCGGGTCCATCCGTTTCTTGATGGCGCCGAGAAGCGTCTTCCACGCCGCCATGTACTCCGGCCTGTGGCCGAAGGCCCTCGTGTAGTTGGGGACAAGGCAGTCTGCGCCGCGATCCGCCTCGTAGAGAGCGGCCACCTCGCCGCTGGCGTCGGCGTCGGTCATTGCCTTGATGTGGCTCATCGTTGTCTCTCCTCGCCTGCACGTTCGTTGCGTAGCGACCTGGAGTGGGCATCAAGAACGGGTGCTCACCACAGACGGCGACTGTAAGCGGCAATGGGCCGCAAGCGGGGCCTCGCCGGCCACCGCCGCACCCAGGACGGGCGCAACGCATCGCCATGATGGTGCCGAAATCCTGCATCACCCGGTTGACCAGCCCTGCAAAAGCAGGGCATTACGCCACAGGCAGCCACCGTCTCGCCTTGCCGCTGCCGTCGTAATATGCATGTCATAAACGGTTGATTCCGCCGTCACAGACCATTGGCAACCTGGGCCGCAATGACCACCGCCTCACCGATTCGCGCGGCCCTCGCCATCCTTGTCGGGCGGCCTCCATTGACCCTCATCACAGCCGCCCGCCCATCCCCATGTTCGCAACATGCCGCCCGCCCCTTCACGCCCTTCCGCTTCACCTCGCGCGACGACAATCACACAGATGACATCCCGCATCCGGCCTTTCTCACTCGGTCGGACGCGACAGCCGTGACGGCCCGCCATCGGTCCGGCACTTATCCTGCATCCCTGCGACAGAGTGACCGTGTCGTCTCCACCGGCACCGTTTCGAGGCACCTTACGTCGACCCATTGCTGAGCGAGGAAGGCCACCCGATGTTAGCCATGCCGGCACCGCGGCAATACCGCACGCTCTTCCTGTCCGACCTTCATCTCGGCACCAAAGGGTGCCGGGTGAACCAGCTTCTCGACTTTCTCAGCAAGCACGACGCCGCCACCATCTACCTGGTCGGCGACATCATCGACGAATGGCGCCTGAGGGCGCACTGGCACTGGCCGGACGATCATTCCGACGTCCTCTATTGCCTCAAGGACCGCGCACAGCGGGGCGCCCGCGTCGTCTACATCCCCGGCAACCACGACGAATTCGTACGCGCCTATTGCGGCGGTCGTCTCGACGGCTTCGACATCGCCGACCGCGCCATCCATCAGGCCGCCGACGGCAGGCGCTACCTCGTCGTCCACGGCGACTGCTTCGACGTCGTCCAGACCCAGGCGCCGTGGCTGGCCTTCCTCGGCGACAGCGCCTATGCGACCGCGCTCGCCGTCAACACCGCCGTCAACCGGCTCGGCCAGCGGCTCGGCCTGCCCTACTGGTCGTTCTCCAACTGGGCCAAGATGCGGGTGAAGGCGGTGGTCAACTTCATCGGCCACTACGAGCAGGCGCTGGTCACCGCCGCCCGCGAGCATTCCGTCGACGGCGTCGTGTGCGGGCACATCCACAGCGCTGCCGTCCACGATGATTTCGGGCTCGCCTACGTCAACTGCGGCGACTGGGTGGAAAGCTGCACCGCCGTCGCCGAGCACGACGACGGGCGCATGGAAATCATCAACTGGGCCAACCAGAGCGAGCCGGCGGCACTCGAGCCGCGCGTCGAGAGCCAAGGCGTGGCCGCCTGAGCCGGGACCGGCCGCGTCAATCCCGGCCAACGACACCCCCGGAAAACCGGCGCAAACCGTCAACGTTGGCGTCGTTCTTGCACGTCGGTCTAGGATGCGCGCGTATGGGCGCATCCGACGGAAGGATCGATGGTCGCCTTCAACGAGATGTTCGTCGACGAGCGGGTTTGCCGGCCGGGCTACGAGTTTCTGCAGCGCTGGCTCGAATCGACGCCGCCCGCCGTCCTTACCCAGCGCCGGGCGGAAGCCGAACTCCTCTTCCGCCGCATCGGCATCACCTTCGCCGTGCGCGGCGACGCGGCGGCGGAGGAGCGCATCATCCCGTTCGACGTCATCCCGCGGGTGTTGACCCGCGGCGAGTGGCAGCACCTCGCCACCGGCCTTGAGCAACGGGCCGTCGCCCTCAACCGCTTCCTCGCCGACATCTACGGCAACGCCGAGATCATCGCCGCCGGCAAGATCCCCGCCGACCTCGTCTACCGCAACCCCTATTTCCGGCCGGAAATGGCCGGCCACAAGCTCCCCGGCGACATCTACGTTCACGTCGCCGGCATCGACGTGGTGCGCGTCGACGACCGCGACTTCTACGTGCTCGAGGACAACGCGCGCGTCCCCTCCGGCGTCTCCTACATGCTGGAGAACCGCGAAGTCATGATGCGGCTGTTCCCCGACCTGTTCGCGATAAACCGCATCGCACCGATCGAGCAGTATCCCGAGGAGCTGCTGGCAACGCTGCTGTCGGCGGCACCGCGCGCGGCCCCCGACGAGCCGACCGTTGCCGTCCTCACGCCGGGACCGTTCAACAGCGCCTACTACGAGCATTCCTTCCTCGCCGACAAGCTCGGCGTCGAGCTGGTCGAGGGCCGCGATCTCCGCGTCCGCGACGACGTCGTGGTCATGCGCACCACCGAGGGCCCCAAGCGGGTCGATGTGCTCTACCGCCGCCTCGACGACGATTTCCTCGACCCCCTCGTCTTCCGGCCCGATTCGATCCTCGGCGTTCCCGGCCTGATGAACGCCTACCGCGCCGGCAACATCACGCTCGCAAACGCCGTCGGCACCGGCGTCGCCGACGACAAGGCGGTCTATTCCTACGTGCCGGAAATCGTGCGCTTCTATCTCGGCGAGGAGCCGATCCTCAACAACGTGCCGACCTGGCGCTGCCGCGAGCCGGCGGCGCTGTCGCACGTCCTCGCCCATCTCGACGAGCTGGTCGTCAAGGAGGTGGCCGGTTCGGGTGGCTACGGCATCCTGATCGGGCCGGCCGCCGGTAAGAAGACCCGCGATGCCTTCGCCGACCGCATCAGGGCCGATCCGGCCAACTTCATCGCCCAGCCGACCCTCGCCCTGTCCACCTCGCCCACCTTCGTCGATTCCGGCATCGCCCCGCGCCACGTCGACCTGCGGCCCTTCGTCCTGTCCGGCTGCGACAAGATCCGCATCGTCCCCGGCGGCCTCACCCGCGTCGCCCTCGGCGAGGGTTCGCTGGTCGTCAACTCCAGCCAGGGTGGCGGCACCAAGGACACCTGGGTGCTGGACGCCTGACATGTTGAGCCGCACCGCCGACAGTTTGTTCTGGCTCGCCCGCTACGTCGAGCGCGCCGACAACACCGCCCGCATCATCGATGCCGCCCGCCGGCTGGCGGCGACGCCGATGTCGTTTGCCGGCGAATCGAATGAATGGGAGTCGGCGCTCGCCGCCGCCGGCGCGCTCGTCCTGTTCAATCAGGGCCACGCCACCGCCGAGCGCGACGCGGTGATCGATTTCCTGGCGTTCTCGCGCGACAACCCGTCGAGCATCACCCGCTGCCTGGAGACCGCCCGCCACAACGGTCGCGCCGAACGCACGGCGCTCACCGGCGACATGTGGGAGGCGATCAACAGCGGCTGGCTCGATCTCAAGCGCTTCGACCGTCAGCACATGGACCGCGACACGCTGACGGAGTTTCTCAGCAAAGTGAAGGAAGCCTGCCTGCGCTTCGACGGCTCCGCCTACCGCACGATGCTGAGGAACGACGCCTACTGTTTCCTGCGCCTCGGCGTCTATCTCGAGCGCGCCGACTCGACCGCGCGCATCCTCGACGTCAAGTACCATCTGCTGCTGCCCGAGGGCGCTCCCATCGGCGGCGGCCTCGACTATTTCCAGTGGTCCTCGATCCTGCGCTCGGTGTCTTCGCTGACCGCCTATCATTGGGTCTATCACGAGAGCCTGAAGCCGTGGCTGATCGCCGACCTGCTCGTGCTCAACAACGAGATGCCACGGTCGCTGGCCAGCTGCTACGAGAACCTGACCATGTTCCTCGACCAGCTGTCGCAGGCCTACGGCCGCCAGGGACCGGCCCAGCGCGTGGCGCGCTCCATCTACACGCGCCTCAGCAATTCCGTCATCGACGACATCTTCCAGAAGCGCGGCCTGCACGAGTTCCTCACCGAGTTCATCGCCGACAACAACCGCCTCAGCGCCGCGATCACCGAGCAATATCTGACCTGAAGTGCCATGCGCCTCAGTATCCGTCATGAGACCACCTACACCTACGAGGTGCCCGCGACCCGCGCGATCCAGACGCTGCGCCTCACCCCGCGCAGCCACGACGGCCAGTTCGTCATCCACTGGCGCATCGACGTCGACCGCGATTGCCGCCTCGAGCAATCCGCCGACGCCTTCGGCAACCTGGTCCACGACTTCACCGTCGAGGGCCCGCTCGACAGGCTTGCCATCGTCGCCCACGGCGAGGTCGAGACCACTGACAGCCACGGCATCCTGACCGGGCAGGTGGAACGATTTCCGCCCGTGCTGTTCCTGCGTACGACCGAGCTCACCGCCAGCGACGTCGCCATCCGCCGCTTCGCCGACGACGCCGCTGCCGCCTCCGGCACCAATCGCGTCGACCTGATGCACGCCATCATGGACGGCATCCGCTCCCGTCTGCGCTTCGAGGTCGACGCCACCGACGTCGGCACCAGCGCCATCGAGGCGTTCGCGCACGGCCAAGGCGTTTGCCAGGATTTCGCCCACGTCTTCATCGCCGCCGTTCGCCATCTCGCCGTTCCGGCACGCTATGTCAGCGGCTATATGCTGTCGGTCGACAACAGCGAGCAGCCCGCAGGCCACGCCTGGGCGGAGGTACTCGTCGACGACCTCGGCTGGGTCGGTTTCGACCCGGCCAACGGCATCTGCCCGACCGCCGCCTACGTCCGCGTCGCCGTCGGCCTCGACTACCTGGAAGCAGCGCCGGTTCGCGGCGCCCATTACGGCGGCGGCGGCGAAGAACTCGCCGTCAAGGTCGCCATCCGCGACGCCGACGCGACCCATCGCAACCAACCGCGGGCCGCGCAATGGCAGGGCTAGGCTGCCAGGCGCGCGCGTGTTTTGCGTTGCGACTCGTGAAGAAAACCGCAAGATTCGCCGGCCGGCGGGCCGATTGCGCGGGGCGTTGAATGACCTATTGCGTGGGGGTGATGGTACACGACGGATTGGTGATGGTCGCCGACACCCGCACCAACGCCGGCATCGACAATATCGCCGTCTTCCGCAAGCTGCATTTGTTCGAGGATCCCGGCAAGCGGGTGATCGGCCTTGCCACCGCCGGCAACCTCGCCGTCGGCCAGGCGGTCCTGTCGCTGGTCAGCGAAGGGATGGAAAACCCTGACACCGGGGTCGGCGAAACCCTGATGGACATGCCGTCGATGTTCAAGGCCGCCCAATTCGTCGGTCGCGCCGTCCGCGAGGTCCATCACATGGACGGTTCCGCCCTTTCGCAGGCCCAGCCGGGCGGCTTTGACGTGTCGATGCTTCTCGGCGGCCAGGTGGCCGGCGGCCGTTTGCGCTTGTTCCTGATCTACGCTGCCGGTAACTTCATCGAGGCAACCGCCGATACGCCCTACCTGCAGATCGGCGAGCACAAGTACGGCAAGCCCATCCTCGATCGTTCGGTCACCGAATCCACCACCCTCGACGACGCCTTGAAGCTTGGACTGATCTCGATGGACTCTACCATCCGCTCCAATCTCGGCGTCGGGCTGCCGATCGACCTGCTGGTGATCCGGCGCGACGCGCTCAAGGCCGAACTGACCTACCGCATCGAGGCGGCGGAGCCATACTTCCATGACCTGCGCGAACGCTGGTCAGCCGCCCTGCGCGCCGCCCATCGCGCCATTCCGCCGCCACCCTACGCCAAACGGTAGCGAGGCGCGCGACGATGGCCGGCACCACCACCAGGATTGCGTTGATCACGGGCGGCGGCTCGGGCGTCGGCAAGACGGCGGCGCTGGCGCTCGCCGGCGCCGGCTGGACGATCGTGGTGGCCGGCCGCCGGCCGGAGCCGCTAGCCGAGGTGGCCGGCGCCATCAAGGCGAACGGCGTCAAGGCGCTGGCCGTGCCGACCGACGTCGGCGACCCGCGGGCGGTGGCCGCCCTGTTCGCCAAGATCAAGGAGACCTTCGGCCGCCTCGATGTCTTGTTCAACAACGCCGGTGCCGGCATACCGGCAGCATCGCTCGACGAGGTGACATTCGCCCAGTGGCAAACGGTGGTGGCCGCCAACCTGACCGGACCGTTTCTCTGTACACAACAGGCCTTTCGTCTGATGAAGGCGCAAACGCCGCGTGGCGGGCGCATCATCAACAACGGCTCCATATCGGCTCATGCGCCGCGACCCAACTCGGCACCCTACACCGCCACCAAGCACGCCATTACGGGCCACACCAAATCGACCGCCCTCGACGGGCGAAGCTTCGACATCGCCTGCGGCCAAATCGACATCGGCAATGCCGCCACCGAGATGGCGGCACCCATCGGCCAGGGGGCGACGCAAGCCGATGGCCGCACGGCGGCGGAACCGCTCATCGACGTCGACCACGTCGGCCAGGCGATCGTTTACATGGCCGGGTTGCCGCTTGAGGCCAACGTTCTCTTCATGACGGTGATGGCGACCAAGATGCCGTTCGTCGGCCGCGGCTGAAACGCCGCTAAGCGACGCGCTCGAGGCGTATGCGCTGGCCGGCGGCGACCTCAGCCAGTTGTCTGACGTCGTCCCTGGCCGTCGCCCAGATGTTGCACGGGCTTGCCAGCCGCGTCTCGGTGCCGCGACTGATCGGCGTCCTGCCGTAGCCGATGGCAATCGCTTCGCCGTCGGGCCAGTAGGCGATCTCTCCGGGTGTGACGACGGCCCGCGCATCGGCCTCGCGCGCCACCGCCACCGGGATCGTGAAATACACTTCCTCGCCCCACGTCAGCGCCTCGGCCTCGAACGGCAGCGCCTGCCATATCGCCTCGGCGGTGGGAGTGTCGCGCAATGCGAGCGCGATGGTCACGGCGCCGAAGTCGACTTTGATCCGTCGCATGGCGCCGTGACTGCTCCTTGTCGTCGGGCCGGCGACGCGCCCCGACTATCCGCCTCAATGCAAGCGAAACTCGGCCGAGACGGTGCGAATTTCGCGATCGGCGATCAGCCGCTGATGAGCGACGGTGACCGAATGGAGCGGCCCGTCCAGCTCGCGCTGCCAGAATTCCAGGAACCGCTGCAATCCAGGGAAAAGCGGCGCCAGGTCGTAATCCTGCCAAACGAAGGTCTGCAGCACCTTGGGGTGATCGGGCATGCGGTAGAGAATGCTCGCCGTGGTCAGGCCGAACCCTTCCAGCTGCCGTCTGTAGTCCTCATGCGTCATCGCCAGGCTCCACTTTCGACGCCGCACCCGGGCGATCAAAAGCTTGAC
>CAZSWL010000008.1:0-5894 GCA_964610725.1 uncultured Bauldia sp. | reverse complement strand
GGATCATCGCCGGCCCGCCGATGTCGATCTGCTCGACGACGGCGCGCTCGCCGGCGCCGGCGGCGACGGTCTGCTCGAACGGATAAAGATTGACGGCGACGAGATCGATGGCGGCGATGCCGAGGGCGGTCATCGCCTCGGCATGGGCGGGCTCGTCGCGCACCGCCAGCAGGCCGCCGTGGATGGCGGGATGCAACGTCTTGACGCGGCCATCCATGATCTCGGGAAAGCCGGTGATCTCGGCAACGTCGCGCGAGGCGATGCCGGCGGCGGCGAGCGCGGCGCGGGTGCCGCCGGTCGAGATGAGCTCGACGCCGCGGGCGGCAAGCGCTTCGGCGAATGCGACAAGGCCCGATTTGTCATAGACCGACAGCAGCGCGCGGCGCAGGGGAACCAGATCGGGGAGCGGCGAGCTTGCCGGTGTGGTGGCCATCGGATGCCGGAGCGCGGAGCGGGGCGGGACGGGCGGCGATTAGCACGATTTGGCGGGCCGATGAACCGCTCGCGTCATTGCGCCTCACCCCTCGATGGCGGTCGCGTCGGCGGCGGGCAGCTCCCGCTGGCGGCGGCCGCCAAGGGCGGTACGGTGCAGATACCAGGCAACGCTCGGGTTCTGCTGGACACGGCCGTAGATGACCACCTGGTCGGTGCGGCGGTTGCCGCGCGCGTCGGACATCAGGATGCTCTCCTCGATGGCAAGATCGGCGGCGTCGGTTTCGAACTCCCAGCTCTCGCCATCGGGCAGCTCGAGGTGAACGGCGGCACCCGAATCGATCAGCGTCGCGCGCACGTAAGGATGGAGATGGAAGCGGATGGCGTAAGCGTCCTTGCCGCTGCGGTGCACCGCTTCGCCGGTCGGCGACATGAAGGTGTCGATCCCCTCGAGGCGGTCGCCGGCGTTGGCAAGGATGAGCTCGCGTTGGTGGACGATGCGGTAGCGGTCAACGTAGCCATCGTGACGCAACGTCAGCGAAGTCGCGTCGCCGACGGTGCGGCGGTCGATGTCGATGCGCGAGGGTCCGGCGACGATCGCCTCGCCGAGCCATTCGCTGACGAGGCCCCGGGTCAGGAAGCGGCACGACGAGGTGTCGTTGAGGGTGGCGGTCGAGTGGGCGGCGGTGGTGCGCGCCAGCCGACGCAACGACACGCTGCCCGGCTGCGGCACGCCGCAATTGATGATCAGCCGCTGGCGGCCGACGCTCATCTCGAAGGAGAGACAGCCGGCATGCGCGCCAAGGCTGAACTCGATCGGCGGCGGGCGACCGGCGTCGACCACCACGATGGTACCGCCGGCCTCCATGCGCTGATAGCCACTGTGCGGCGCGTTGACCGGCGGGGCTCCGCGGATGTCGTCATAGGCGAGCACCGTGGCTAGCTGGTCGGTGGCAGTGTCGCCGACGCCGTTGAAGTGGGCGAAGCCGCCGTCGCCCTGACGGAAGAAGCGTAGCATCGGCATCATGCGGTCGATCGCCGAGACCAGAATGCGCGAGGGCTGGCCGCCGCTGCTGGCGAACGCCTGACGCAGGGGCAGAAGATCGATCAGCACCTCGAGAATGGCGGCGGGATTGCGGCTGACGTGGCCGCCATCGGGCAGAACCTGACTGACCAGCTCGAGATCGAGATGACGGCTCGCCTGCCTGAGGAAGCGCGGCTGGTCCGACATCGACAGGGCAGTGGCGGCGAGCGCAATCATCACCCGCAGACGCGGCAGTCCAGGGGCGCCGTCGTAGGCAACGCGGCGCAGATAACGCACCTGGCGGGTAAGCGAGCGCATGAAGCGGCGGTAAAAGGCGAAGTCACAGCCTTCGAGGACGAGCGGGGCCTGCGACAGCCAGGCAAGGATGCGGCGGGCGACGACGTCCGGCTCCCAGGCGGCGACGTCGTGCCGGCGGCTGTGGCGAATCCACTCGTCGATGAGACTGCGCGCGTTCGAGCGCGACAGGCTCATGTCGGAGGCGCGCAGATGCCTGAGCCAGCCGAAAGCGTGGAGATGACGCGACCAGCCGTGGTTGGGCGGCTCGGCGTCGAAGACGGAGAAGCCGTCGACCTGGATGCCGTCGCCGTTGAACACCCAGCGGCCGGCGTAGATGTCGAGGGCGGCGGTGGGATCGGCGGTGCGCAGGTCGATCGGGGCGATCAATAGGCGCTCAGGCACCGGCCCGGCATAGCGCCAGCGGTAGAGAAAGCTGGTGTGGAACCAGAAGGCGGCGGCGCGGCGCACGGCACCGAGGGTGAAGCGCATCTGCCGCCCTTGACCGGACGCCGATCTGAGCGCCATCGCCGTCAAGCCCCTTTCCCGCACGCCGGCCGCTCGAATCGGCGTCGGCGGACTATCGCCCTATCGGCAATTGCGGGCAAGGAATCAGCCTTTCTGAAGCCGCGCGACGAAAAACCCGTCGAGACCGCAAAGTCGTGGGGTTGCGGCAGCAAGGTGGAAGGGGAGCGTGCGCACGGTTCCGATCGGGGTGACCGTGTCGGCAAGGCCGCCGACCTCGGCGGCGGCGATCGGCAGTGGCCGCAGCGGCAGGTGCGAGACGGCGCGGTCGAACTGATCCTCACCCTCTTCGCGCTCCAACGAACAGACGCAATAGATGAGAATGCCGCCGGGCCTCAGCAACGCGAGGGCACGCTCGATCATCTGCGCCTGAAGATCGGCGAGAACGGGAACGTCGGCGGGCCGCTTCAGCCAGGCGACATCCGGGTGGCGGCGGATGGTGCCGGTCGCGGTGCACGGCGCGTCGAGGAGAACCGCGTCGAAGCGATCGGGCGGTGTCCAGGCGAGCACGTCGGCGGCGACGGTCTCGGCGGCAAGGCCGAGTCGGGCGAGGTTGGCCGACAGGCGATCGAGACGGGCGGGCGATATGTCGACCGCGGTGACGCGGGCGCCGGCGTGGCAGAGGACGGCGGTCTTGCCGCCGGGGGCGGCGCAGAGATCGGCGACGCGCTTGCCGCTGACGTCGGCGAGCAGGCGCGGGGCAAGCGCCGCGGCGGCGTCCTGTACCCACCATGCCCCTTCGGCAAAGCCGGCAAGTCGGTCGACCGGACCGGCCGCGATCGTGCGCACCGTCCCGGTCGGCAGAACGACGCCGCCGAGGCGCTGCGCCCACACGGCCGGATCGGATTTGACGGTGAGGTCGAGATACGGCTCCTGTTTGTGCGCCGCGGCGATGCGGCGGGCGGCGCGCTCGCCATAGGCCGCGCACCAGCGTCGCCACAGCCAGCCGGGCGTATCGACGGCGTCAACGTCGACATCGGCCACAAGCGCGGCGCCGTCGCGCGCCAGCCGACGCAGGACCGCGTTGGCAAGCGCCTTGTAGCGGCGCGCGCGCGGGTCGGCGGCGATCTGATCGATGGCGATCGAAACGGCGGCGTGATCGGCCGTCTCCATGAAGAGGATCTGCGCCGCGGCGCACTCGAGCACGCGCGCAAAATCGCCAGCGTGCGATGGGCGCCTGGCGATCAGGCGATCGAGGACGGCGGTGATTTCGCCGTGATGGCGCAGCGCCGTGCCGACGATGGCGCGGGCGAAGGCGCGCTCGCGAGCCGGCAGGGCGGCGTAGTCGGCGTCGCCGCCGCTGTCGAGGAGTCCGTCGAGCGACCGGCCGGCGTCGAGGACGGAGGTGAGCAGGCGGCTCGCTGCATGGCGGGCGGCGAAGCCGGGGCGGGCGTTCGTCGCGGCAGGCCGGCCCGGCCTGGTCAACTCCGCGGCCCGTGCAGGCGGCTCGCGGGGCCGGTGCGGCCGACCCGCGGCATTGCGGTGCGCAACAGGTTCATGGAACGATGTCCGGGTCGGGGGCAAAGCCGGTGGCGAGCATCGCTCAATGATGGGCAGGCGGCGGCGGCGCCGCAAGACGGCGGGCGTTGGCGCCGAGTGAATTCGGCGCAATGCCGATACTCGTATTACGTGTATAATTGCACTATATTCTCTTTTGACGCGGACCGCTTTCAAGCAGCCGCCGCCAGCGTTATTGTGAATATATTCCTGCGAGCGAGTCGGGAGACTTCGAGTCGGGAGCCTTCATGCGGCACTCTGCCAGGGGATTGATCGTCGGGCTGGGGGTGATGGCGTTCGTCTGCGGCGGGCGGCCCACGGACGCAACGGGTCCCCTCGCCGGGCCGGTGGCGGCGGACGTGGTGAGGGTCATCGACGGCGACAGCATCGAAGTCAGCGCCCGCCTGTGGCTCGGTCTCGACCTCACCGTCGAGGTCCGCGTCAGGGGTATCGACGCGCCGGAAACGGGCAGCCGGGCCGGATGCCTCTCCGAGAGGAGGATGGGCAGGGCGGCGACCGAACGGCTGCGGCAGCTCGCGGTCGGCGAACTGCGGCTGACCAATATCGCCACCGACAAGTACGGCGGCCGCGTCGACGCCGACGTGACCAACGGCGACGGCATCGACATCAGGAGCGCCATGCTCGCCAGCGGGCTGGCGCGGGCCTACGGCGGCGGCAAGCGCAGCGATTGGTGCGAACTGGCCGGATTGGTCGGCAACTGAGCAGCTGCCCAAAATCTGGCCAGGACATATTGAACCGCCGGAACGACCGGCTCACCATGCGGCGGGTGCGATTCGTTGCTGATTCGCCAACAGTGGCCACAAGGCCCACAGGCCGCGCCTACGGGGAGGATGGGAAACCATCGGAGGACCCGATATGAAGTGGCTTAACGTCATCACGATGATCCTGGTGATCATCGGCGCGATCAATTGGGGTTTGGTTGGTCTGTTCGGTCTGAATCTGGTAGCGGTGATCTTCGGCTTCTCGCCGATTTTGCTCAAGCTCATCTACATCATCGTCGGCCTGTCCGGCGTGTACCAGATCATGCCGCTGTCGAAGGCGATGCAGGAGCAGATGGTTTGAGCGCACAAGTCAACGTCTGAGATGGAAAGGCCCGGCAGTGCCGGGCCTTTCGCGTTTTGTTCAGGCCGACGCCCGTCGGTTCTGGCGGTTGTCGACCAGGTCGGTGACGACCGTCGGCTCGGCCAGCGTTGAGGTATCGCCGAGATTGGAGAAGTCGTCCTCGGCGATCTTGCGCAGGATGCGCCGCATGATCTTGCCCGAGCGGGTCTTGGGCAGGCTTGGGGCGAACTGGATGAAGTCGGGATGGGCAAAGGCGCCGATCTCCTTGCGCACCCAGTCGTCGAGCTCCTTGCGCAGCTCTTCCGACGGGTTGTGGCCGGCCATCAGCGTGACGTAGGCGTAGATTCCCTGTCCCTTGACGTCGTGCGGATAGCCGACGACGGCCGCCTCCGACACCTTGGGATGGGCAACGAGGGCCGATTCGATCTCGGCGGTGCCCATGCGGTGGCCCGACACGTTCAGGACATCGTCGACGCGGCCGGTGATCCACCAGTAGCCGTCCTCGTCGTACCGGCAACCGTCGCCGGTGAAATAGAAGCCGGGGTAGGTCACGAAGTAGGTGTCGACGAAGCGTTTGTGATCGCCGTAGACGGTACGCATCTGGCCCGGCCACGAATCCGCTATGACCAGGTTGCCGGTGCCGACGCCGTCGATGACCTTGCCGTCGTTGTCGACCATCGCCGGCTTGACGCCGAAGAACGGCCGCGTCGCCGAGCCCGGCTTGAGATCGGTGGCGCCGGGCAGAGGAGTGATGAGAATGCCGCCGGTCTCGGTCTGCCACCAGGTATCAACGATCGGACAGCGTTTGCGGCCGATGTTCTCATAGTACCATATCCACGCCTCGGGATTGATAGGTTCGCCTACGCTGCCGAGCACCCGCAGAGAGTCCATTGCATACTTTGCCGGCCATGTTTCACCTTCCCGCATGAGAGCGCGTATGGCCGTTGGAGCTGTGTAAAAAACCGTTACGCGGAATTTGTCAACAATATGCCAGAACCTTCCCGCGTCCGGATAGGTCGGAACCCCTTCAAACATGAGC
>CAZSWL010000007.1:0-9597 GCA_964610725.1 uncultured Bauldia sp. | reverse complement strand
ACGACCAGTTGACCGCCGCGAAGGTCGGCGGCGACGAGGTATCGAACGACCAGTTGACCGCCGAAAACGTCGGCGGCGACGAGGTGTCGAACGACCAGTTGACCGCCGCGAAGGTCGGCGGCGATGAGGTGTCGAACGACCAGTTGACCGCCGCGAAGGTCGGCGGCGATGAGGTGTCGAACGGCCAGTTGACCGCGATGCCAATGAACGGTGGTCCGCACATCACAAGTGCGACCCCCGCGGACGTGATGGTTGTTGGCCGCGTTCACGATGTCACGACCGGCAAAGAATTTTCTCGATCAGAACTCGAATTGAGAATCGCGAACGATCCTCTCTTCGAGCATGTAATGGTGATCGGAAACGCCCGTCCCTCCGTCGTGGCCCTGGTCGACCTAAACACCTCGGTCTGGATCGAGTTGGCAACTGCCCACGGTATTGACCCCGACGACCCCAACACGCGCGAAGCAGAGAGAGCGCTGATCGAGCGGATCAGGTCCGCAACCAAGGACTTGCCCAGCCATTGGCAGGTTCAACGCGTGCGCGCGGGGCTCAAGCACCCCCGCCGAGCGGGCGTCATTGCGGCGAATCCCGCCAAGGGCGCATCCAAGGCCGCAAGCCAACGCCGAAACAACCGTCTCACGCTCGACCAGCTCCGCGCGGCCGGCGGCATGGCCTAGCAACCCGGCAATGGTCAGCTCCGGAAGGTATTTTGGGCCATCCTCAATCGCCCTCACCGATCTATTTCCGACACCACCGTGGAGCCCGGCTGGTCTGGCCACGGCCACGATGAAGCTCAAACGATGCCGGCTACCGTAACGGTCCCTCGCGCACGAGAAGAAGGAGTACACCCCAATGGGTGTGTTTCTCATTCTCGAAGCCAGTCAGCCGTGCGGTAGGGCCTACCGTCTCGGCTTGGGATGGATGATCCATCCCAAGCTGGCTTCGATGGTAGCCGCCTTCGGACGGCTGTTCTGATGCAAGGAGGCACCCCGGAAACGGGGTGCCTTTTTCTTTGGGTCCACACCAAAAGCCGTGATTCGCCCGCCGCGGCTAGCAGTTACCAGCCAGCCGCCACCATCGGTCGCTATGGCCCCCTAACCGTTGGTGAAGCACGGGGCAAAGCCCGCCAATTGCTTGGCAAGGCCGCCGGCGGCGGTGATCCGGTCGGCGACCGACGCCGCGCCCGGCAGGCCGGCGTGACAGTCGGCGAATTGGCGGACTGGTATTTGAAAGAGGCAACCGCCGGTCGATTGCTCGGCAGGCGCGGCCACCGGATCAACGCGAGTACTCTTGCGATGGACCGGAGTCGGCTGGAAACGCACGTCAAGCCGCTCATTGGCCGCAAGGCGGTTTCTACGCTGACGGTGGCCGACCTCGAAGCGATGCAGGCCGACATTGCCACCGGCCGCACGGCTGCCCCGACACGCACAGGCAGAGCGAAACGACCGCGCGGAGGCATCGCCGCGGGCGGCGGAGGCGTCGCCGGCCGCACGCTGGGCATGGTGCTGACGATGTTCGAGCACGCCCGCCGGGCCGGCATCATCGCGACCAATCCTGCCAAAGGCGCGCGGAAGGCCGCCAGCCAACGCCGAAACAACCGCCTCACGCTGGATCAGCTGCGGGCTCTCGGGGCCGCCATGCGGACGAGCAACGAGAACCCAACCGCCACCGCGGCAACGCGATTGATCGCCCTCACCGGCCTTCGCCGCAATGAGGCACTTGGCCTTCGGCCCGGATGGTTGATTGCTGAAGGTGCGATTGCCTTCCCAGACACAAAGACCGGGTCGCAGGTCCGTCCGATCGGTGACGCGGCTATCAAGACGATCAAGGCGGAAATCGCCCGCACCGGAACGGATTGGATCTTTCCCGCCGACCGCGGGGACGGACATTTCGTTGGCTTACCGAAGGTGCTGGCGCGGCTGTGTAGGGCGGCAGGGCTGGAGCCGATCACACCGCACGTGTTGCGGCACACATTCGCCAGCGTCGCCGCTGAAATCGGATTCTCGGAGTTGACCATCGCCGGGTTGCTCGGCCATGCGGCTGGCAGCGTCACAAGCAGCTATGTCCATCTTGACCGCGCCCTGGTCGCTGCGGCGGATCGCGTTGCCGACACCATCGCCCGCGCACTCTGGCGGAGTCGATGCTCGACGTGGCGACGCTCCGTGAGGCGCTCGGAAAAAACTTCTGAGGCCCGGATCGCGGAGAGGGTTCGTGACCTGGGCGGTCGAAGAGAAGAGCTACTCGCAGCGTCGTGCCTGCGGACTGATCGGGCTTCACCCGAAGACCTATCGCTATGCTCACGCCGATCTGCCGACCTCGAGCTGCGGGTCCGGCTGAAGGCACTGGCGAGCGAGCGGCGACGGTTCGGCTACCGCCGCCTGCACATCCTGCTGAAGCGCGAAGGGGTCGTGCTGAACCACAAGAAGCTGTTCCGCCTCTACCGGGAGGAGCGGCTGACGGTGAGGCGGCGCGGTGGTCGCAAGCGAGCACTGGGGACGCGGGCGCCGTTGACCCTGCCGCAAGGGCGGAACCAACGTTGGAGCCTCGACTTCGTCTCCGACATGCTGACGGACGGTCGGCGCTTCCGCGTACTGGTCGTGGTTGACGACTTCACGAGGGAATGCCTGGCGCTGGTCGTCGACACATCGCTGTCCGGCATCCGGGTCGCCCGCGAACTCGATGCTCTGGTCACCGCCCGTGGCAGGCCGCTGATGATCGTCAGCGACAACGGCACCGAACTCACCTCGCGGGCGATCCTGCACTGGCAGGAGGACCAGGCCGTCGAGTGGCACTACATCGCGCCCGGCAAGCCGATGCAGAACGGCTTTGTCGAAAGCCTCAACGGTCGCTTCCGCGACGAGTGCCTCAACGAGCACCTGTTCCACAGCCTGCCGGTGGCCCGGCAGATCATCGAAGAATGGAGGATCGACTACAACGCCCGCCGGCCCCACACGAGCCTTGGCGGCCTCACCCCGAACGAGTTTGCAACCCGGTCCCGAAGGGACCACAACGAGAACAGAGTCCAGCTATGAGTGAGGGCAAACAGGGGGCAACGTCAGCGCGTTCGACGGCGCGGCCGTTGGCGGTGCAGCGCGTTCTCTTTGGCACCCTTGCTCCGGCCGGACCGCGCCGCTCGGCGTCGGCAAGGCGTAGCGCATTCGCAATGCTCCTTTTGGGAGCTTGAATCACGCCGGCAGGCTCAAGTTCGATGTCTGTTTTGGCGCCAGTTTACTGTGGCCTGAACCGGCAAGTTGGTCGACCGCTCACAGGCCGGAACGCTCGGCGAAGTCCGCGGTCTACCCGACGCTCAATAGAAGCCTGACAAGAGCGGTTTGCGAGCCAACCCCGGTCTTTTGGTAAAGCCTCGCGAGATGGGTCCGAGCCGTGTTGATACTAATGCCAAGGACTTCGGCCGCTCTCTTGAGGCCCATGCCTCCTGAAATGTGACGCGCGATCCGCAACTGCCCGTCGGAAAGCCCGAAAACCGCCTGGGCGACGGAAAGCCGGCGATCAAGCGACCCGTCGCCATCGAACTGGAGGTAGGTGGAACTATCCCCCACCGAGACATGTACGACCGCGACCCCGCCCTCGTCTGTTTCACCAAGCACAGCCGGAAAGCGCATAGGTCCGCCGGTCTCTTCGGCAAACCGGCGACGCATGTAAAAGCCGTGATAGCGGCCTGCCTGCGCAATGGCATCTTGCAGCGCCCGGTCCCAGTCCCGCCGCCGCGCCCGGACCCGTCCCGCCGAGACTGTTAGAATCGGATGCTGCTTGACCTTTTGCAACGTCTCCGGACTTGCCCAGATCAGGCGACCGTCCCTGTCAACGCACAGCGTATCTTTGTGGATATCGTCGTTGTGATGTTCCACAAATGAGGAATACACGATCTTCCAGCCGTTATCGCGGCGTTCGAGAATGCGGGTCTCGAACGTCTCCCATGTGGCGCCGTCCTGGTTCTCAACCCAGCCATCGTAAACGGCCCAAGCGATTTGCTCATCGACTGTTATGCGGAGATTGCCCTGGCTGAACCGGGCCATTCGGCAACCGATGCAGAACGTGCTTCATGCGGGCCGCGATTTCCTGCCAGCCGCTGATCACACTCAGACCTATTCTGGCGTTCACGCAGATTTCTGTCGTCCGCTCGTCCTGAACCCAGCACCTCGCCCAAGCCTCGAAGTCCTCATCCATAAACGCCTGCGTCTCGGCATGGATAGCCGCGGCAATTGCCGTCTTGTCGTCAGCGTCGCCGGGTCTCGAAACAGGGATGGCGAAGGTCTCGGACATACCGTCCACGTTAGCCCCTGCGCGCCTGCGGCGCAAAACCGACCGGCTGATTCTGGCGGTTGTGAATGCGTCGCCATGCTGCGCTCAGGCGCGCACGCCAGCGTGACAGGCGCGCGAACCAGTCCCAGCCGTGGAGGTCATAGAACGCTTGTTCGATCTCGGCCTGGCTGGTTTTGTCGGTGTCATGACGCCGGATTGCCTGGCTGGCAAGAAAATGGGTCGGGTCCATCGTCGGCTCCTGCGAAAAGTGACTGTTCCGTCAGGATGCGGCAAGCAACGCCATTCAGTTGTCATGCGAAACGACCACAGCTCTAGATTTTTGTTGGCGCGACCGCCATGTGCGCCAGAGCCGAACGGGATCCGCTGTCAGCGTCGGCTAACGTATTTCATGGTGCAACCCTGGCCTGGAACAGCATCGGGCCATAGCGCGCCACGAAGAGTGCAAAGGCGGCGCTCCATGTCGAGCCGGCGGCGACCAATATCGTGTCATATGCAGGGAGGAACGGTGCCGCCACTCTGAGCAGCGCGCCGATCGTCACCAGCGCGTAGATTGTGGCCGTTGCAAAGTCGGATTCGATGGTCCGCCCGGTGTGACCGAGACTGGCGCGTGTCATGACGGCCAATGTCATCGTGCCGATGGCACCGGCGGTCAGGGCGTGAACACCGGCGGATGCGTTTATCGGCCCGGGAAGCAGCACCGCCAGTCCGTTGAGAACAAACGCTACGGCCAGCCACAGATAGCCAGCGTGCAAAACGAGCACGATAGGGCTGCGCAAAGCGCGCCAGCCACGCCAGCGTGACAGGCGCACGAGGAGCGACGCGCCGGCCGCCAGCAGCAGGAGGCCCGACACGAGCGCTTCCGGTCGAACGATCCAGGCGAGCGAGGCCACGGCCGTGGTCGCCAGCGCGATCTGATCGAGCCACCCCATGGGGGCCGGCAGCGGTTGCATCTGGCCCCGCACCATCCAGTTACGGGTGAAGCTCGGTGTAATGCGACCGCCGATCAGGGCGATCAAGGTCGCCGCGGTACCGAGAGCGAGACGGATTCCGTAGCCGCCAAGCATGGGGACAACAACGCCCAGGTAGTCGAGCAGATTGGCGGTGGCAAACAGGCTGACGAGAGCGGCCACGGGAATGTTGCGGTAGTTTCGTCCGACCGCGATCTCGCGCCAGATGGCGCCGGCAAGCATGACTGGGAAAGCCAGGTCGATCACGGCGGCAACAACGGGTTCGACGGGCAGAAACGCCATTAGCCGGCCAGCGGCCCAAACAGCCACAAGGACAAAAAGCGGACCGCCGCTGATCGGAAGGCGCCCGGTCCAATTGGGAACGGCTGTGAGAATGAATCCGGCGATGACCGCGCCGAGATAGCCGAAGATCATCTCGTGGGCGTGCCATGCAGCACCGACGAAGACACCGGTGCGAACATGGCCCAAGAACAGCGCCGCCAGCCAGAGCGGAATCGAAAGCGCCGCGTACAGCGCGCCAGCAACGAAGAAAGGACGAAATCCGTAGCTCAAGATCGGTGGCACATCGAGTCGGCGACCACGTCGGTCGATCGACGTATCCCCGGAGCGAACGCGTTCACGTGGCCGGGAAATCGGAGCTGTCATCGAGGGCTCACCTGTAGGTGCGCAACACCGCAAAACTCATGTGAGCAGGGCAACCAACTCGGCTCTGTTGCTCACCAGGTTGGCGAGCGTGTATCGATCAAGCGTTGCGAGGAAGGTCTTGCGAGCCGCGCCGAGAGCGCTGCGCAAGAGGCAGATCTTTCGGATCGGGCATCGGGTGCCTTCGCAGTCCACGATGTCGAGATCGGGTTCGGTCGCCCGTACCACTTCTCCCAGTCCAATTGAATCGGGGCGCTTGGCAAGCTGCACGCCGCCGCCCTTGCCGCGCGTGGTGCGCACATAGCCCTGCCGCGCAAGGTTGTGCACGATCTTGGTCAGATGGTGACGTGAAATACCGTAGGCATCTGCAATCCCGGTAATGGTTGCGCGTTCGTCGTGGATGGCTGCCAGATAAACGAGAACGCGCAGCGCATATTCGCTGTACATGGTCAGGCGCATTGGGTCCTCCGCCAGGTAGGCTGCTGACAGCGGCCGCGACCGCACTTCTGCATCAATCTGCACCGCATTCGATTGACAACCGATTCCGTCGTCCATAACATGTATTTGAAATACATGTTATGACTCATAGCGGGGACACGAGCGTGGGGCAAGCAGCATTCTGGTTCGTGGCACTCATCCTGTTCCTGTTTGGCACCGGCCGGTTCACTTGCTTCCAGCGTGAACCGGCGCACGGTGCCGCCGCCCGCGCTTCGGAGGGCCTACCACGATGACCAATCGATCCGAGACGACAACCCGACAGGCCGAGCCCACGTACGGATTATCCGGCTCGCCCACCGCCGGCCTCGTGATGGGTACTTGGGGCTTCTTTGTCGGCTTTGCCGCCGTCGCCCTCTATGGGCCCGCCGCCAAATATTTCCAGGAGCAGATGCAACTGAGCGGGCTCGCCCTCGGCCTATTGGTGGCGGCCCCGCAGCTGACCGGCTCATTGCTGCGCATTCCTTTTGGCGCTTGGGTCGATCGCGTCGGCGGTCGCCTGCCAATGCTCACGCTGTTCGCCATGTCGCTGGTCGGCATGTGGGGCCTGGTTTTCATTCTGCTGACGGCCAAAACGCTGACCGCGAGCGCTTATCCGATCATCGTCATGTTCGGCTTCCTGAGCGGTTGCGGCGTTGCCTCCTTCTCGGTCGGCATCCCCCAGGTCTCCTATTGGTACCCGCAGTCACGCCAGGGGACCGTACTCGGCGCCTACGGCGGCATTGGCAACCTGGCGCCGGGTCTGTTCACCCTGCTTCTGCCCTATGCGATCGCCGTCTGGGGCCTGACCGGCTCCTATTTCGCCTGGTTCACCTTCCTGCTGATCGGCGCGGCGATTTACGCGTGGCTGGCGCGCGACGCCTATAGCTTTCAACTCCGCGCCCAGGGCGTCGATGAGGAGACGCGCCGACGCATTGCGCGCGCCAAGGGACAGGAACTGTTCCCCTCGCACGCTGTCTGGCATGCGATCATCACGGCTGCAGAGGACCCGCGCACGTGGGGTTTAGTGGCGCTGTACTTCGTTTCTTTCGGAGGCTTCCTTGCGCTGACCGCCTGGTTCCCGACGTACTGGATCAATCTTCACGGCATGGACATCAAACAGGCGGCGCTGCTCGGTGGTCTCGGCTTCTCGCTGCTTGCCGCCATCATCCGGGTGGTCGGCGGCGTAATCTCCGAGCGGCTCGGGGGCGAACGGACGGCGATCCTTGCCTTCTGCCTCGTTCTTGCCGGCGCCGCGATCCTCAGCTTCGTCACGGACTTCTCCATTGACCTGGCCGGCGAACTGCTGATCGCGCTCGGCATGGGCGTCGGCAACGCCGCTGTGTTCAAGATGGTGCCGAAGTACGTCCCCCATGCGGTCGGTGGCGCCGCCGGCCTGGTCGGAGGACTGGGGGCGCTCGGCGGCTTCATTATTCCGCCGTTCCTCGGCGCGGTCGTTGATGCGCTTGGCACCAACGGTTATGCGGGCGGCTTCTTTGCCTACGTTGTCCTCGCGGTCATGGCGATCGCGGTGTCGGCGTATTTCCGGTTCCTCGACCGCCGCGGCAAGCCGACTACCACCGGCGCGGCCATGGCGGTCTCGCGATAGGGACGTGCGATGAGCCGTCTCCTCGATCGCTTGACTTTCTTCAACCGCGTCGTTGGCGAGTTCTCCGACGGACACGGGCTCACGACGCGTGAGGATCGCCGCTGGGAAGACGGCTACCGCAAGCGCTGGCAGCACGACAAGATCGTCCGCTCGACCCACGGAGCCAACTGTACCGGCTCGTGCTCGTGGAAGATCTATGTCAAGGGCGGCATCGTTACCTGGGAGACCCAGCAGACCGATTACCCGCGCACCCGGCCTGAGTTGCCCAATCACGAGCCGCGCGGCTGCTCCCGCGGCGCCAGCTATTCCTGGTACCTGTACTCGGGCAACCGGGTGAAATATCCGCTGGTGCGTTCGCGCCTGCTGCGGCTGTGGCACGCGGCGCGCACAACCCTTGCTCCGGTCGCCGCCTGGGCGTCGATCGTCGAGGATGCGGACAAACGGGCAAGCTACACCCGCAAACGCGGCCTCGGCGGATTCGTCCGCAGCACCTGGGACGAGGTCACCGAGATCATCGCCGCCGCGAATGCCTACACGATTGAGGCCCACGGTCCTGATCGCGTCGTCGGCTTCTCGCCGATCCCCGCGATGTCGATGGTGAGCTACGCCGCCGGCGCGCGCTATCTTTCGCTAATCGGCGGTGTCTGCATGTCGTTCTACGATTGGTACTGCGACCTGCCGCCGGCCTCGCCGATGACTTGGGGCGAGCAGACTGACGTCCCGGAATCGGCGGATTGGTACAATTCCGGCTTCCTCATTCTGTGGGGCTCGAACGTCCCGCAGACACGCACGCCGGACGCCCACTTCTACACCGAAGCGCGCTATCGCGGTGCCAAGAGCGTCGTCATCTGCCCGGACTATTCGGAGGCGTCGAAGTTCGCCGACCTGTGGCTGTCGGTGAAGCAGGGCACCGACGCCGCGCTGGCGCTCGCCATGGGCCACGTCATTCTCAAGGAGTTCCACCTCGACCGCCAGGTGCCGTACTTCACCGACTACGTCCGCCAGTACACCGACATGCCGATGCTGGTGCGGCTGGTGAAACAGGACGGACGGCTGGTGCCGGAACGTCTGCTGCGAGCGAGCGACTTCGCCGGCGGTCTCGGCGAGGCCAACAATCCGGAATGGAAGACGGTCGCGTTTGACGAGACCTCCGGCGAGATCGTGGCGCCGCGCGGCTCTGTCGGCTTCCGCTGGGGCGAGAAGGGCAAATGGAACCTTGAGGAAAAAGCGTCAGGCGGCAACGACGTGAAGCTGCAACTGTCGCTGGCCGGCGCGCACAGCGAGACGGCTGCCGTCGCTTTTCCCTATTTCGGAAACATCCAGCACGAGCATTTCGCCGCGACCGACCATGCCAGCGTGCTCGCGCGGACGGTGCCGGTGAGGCGGCTGCAGCTCGCCGACGGCGAAGCTCTCGTCGCCACCGTCTACGATCTCTTCCTCGCCAACTACGGCGTCGATCGCGGCTTCGGCGGCGACAACGTGGCCGCCTCGTTCGACGACGACATCCCCTACACGCCGGCGTGGGCGGAGAAGATCACCGGTGTCTCGCGCGACAAGATCATAGCGGTGGCGCGCGGCTTTGCCGGCAACGCCGAAAAGACCAACGGGCGCTCGATGATC
>CAZSWL010000006.1:0-6346 GCA_964610725.1 uncultured Bauldia sp. | reverse complement strand
GCGGCGGCGGCGGCGGCGGCAAGCCGCTGCGGCTCGCCGATCAGCATGGCAAGATCGGTGGCAAGTCGTTCCGGCGTCAGGTCGGCCTGCTCGATCATCCAGCCGCCCCGCACCGTGGCGAGAACCATGGCGTTGGCCTTCTGATCCTGGTCGAGCGCACCGGGCAGCGGCACCATGATCGCCGGCCGGCCGATGATGGCGAGCTCGGCACAGGTCGAGGCACCGGAGCGGCAGACGACCAGATGGCTGGTCGCCATGCGGCGCGGCAGGTCGTCGAAGAACGGCGCGAGGTCGGCCACCACCGAGGCGGCCCGGTACGCCTTGCCGACCCGCTCGACGTCCTCCGACCGGCATTGCTGGACGATGCGCAACCGGCCGCGCAACGTCTCCGGCAGCGCCGTCACCGCCGCCGGCACCACTTCGGAGAGGACCCGCGCGCCCTGGCTGCCGCCGACCACCAGCAGCCTGAACGGATCGCCGACCGTGCGCACCGGGTAGGGAATCTTCGCCGCCTCGCGTGCGGCCGGCCTGACCGGGTTGCCGGTCTCGACCACCCGCCTCCCGCCGCCGACGCCGGCGACGCTGGTGGCGACGCAATCGACGTACTTCGCCAGCAACCGGTTGGCCCGGCCGAGCACCGCATTCTGCTCGTGGATGATGGTCGGCACCGAGGCCCATGCCGCCGCAAGCAGCGGCGGCACGGTCGGGTAGCCGCCGAAGCCGATGGCGACGTCCGGCTTCAGCCGGCGCACCAGCCGCCGCGCCTGGACAAGACCGCGGGCGAGCTTCGCCAGCCCGCCGACGATGCCGGCGAACGAGCGGGCGAGCGTCGCCGAGCTGATCGTGTGGACGGCCTCGGCCGGGAAAGCGTGGCCGTAGGCTTCCGCCCGCCGGTCGGTGGCCAGATGCACCCGCCAGCCGCGCGCCACGAGCGTCGCGGCCAACGCCTCGGCCGGAAACAGATGACCTCCGGTGCCGCCAGCCGCGATCAGAACAGGACCCCGCATCCGCCCCCGACCTTCAAGCCGGCCGTGTCGCCGCCGGCGGCGCGTGGGCGAAGCGACTGCCGAGCGGACGCGGCACGGCCCGGCGGCGGGTCAACGCCAGCAGCAGCCCCATGGCGAACGCCTCGGCGACCATCGACGAGCCGCCGTAGGAGATGAACGGCAGCGTCATGCCCTTGGCTGGCATCAGGTTGAGGTTGACCGCCATGTTGATCGCCGACTGGACGCCAAAGAGCACGATCAGGCCGGCGCCGGCAAGTCGCACGAACGGGTCCTCGTGCCTGGCGCTGCGCGACAGGCCGCGGAAGATGACGAAGGCGAACACCGCCACCAGCGCGATGCACACGATGATGCCGAATTCCTCGGCCGCCACCGCTAAGATGAAATCGGTGTGGGCGTCGGGCAGCACCCGCTTGACGATCCCCTCCCCCGGCCCCTGGCCGAGCCAGCCGCCGCGCATGATCGAATCGATCGCCTTGTCGATCTGGAAGGTGTCGCCGGACTGCGGCGCGATGAACCGGTCGATGCGCACCGCCACGTGCGGCAGCGTGACATAGGCGGCGAAGACGCCGCCGAGCGCAGCAACGGCAAGACCGACGATCCACAGCCACGGCACGCCCGCCAGGAAGAACAGCGTGCCCCAGGCGATCGTCACCAGCATGGTCTGGCCGAAGTCGGGCTCGGCCACCAGCAGCGCCGCGACGATGCCGAACAAGATCAGCGCGAACAGGTTGGCCGGAATGTCCGCGCGCCGCCCGTTCTCGGCAAACAGCCAGGCCACGACGACGACGAACGCCGGCTTCATGAACTCGGACGGTTGCAGCGACAGCCCGGCGACGTCGACCCAGCGGCGGGCGCCGTTGACCTCGACCCCGGTGAACAGGGTCACCACCATCAGCAGCAGCGACACGGCGAGCACGATCAGGGCGACCCGGCGCACCTGACGGGGCGTGAGCAACGAGGCCGCGATCATCGCCGCCAGTGCCGGCGCCAGGAAGGCGACTTGACGGTCGAAGAAGTGGAAGCTGCCGTAGCCGAGGCGCTCGGCGACCGCCGGGCTACCGGCCAGCGACAGCACCACGCCGCTGATCATCAGAACGATGATGGCGCCCAGTAGAGGCTTGTCGACGGTCCACCACCACTCGGCGAACTGGCTGCGATCGGCGCGGCTGATCATCAGGCGGCTTCCCCCTTGCTGGTCCCGGATCCGAGGCCGGGGCTGGTGACGCCATGGAGCTGACGCACGAGGGCGCGGAAGGCGTCGCCGCGCTGCTCGAAGTTGCGGAACTGGTCGTAGGACGCGCACGCCGGCGACAGCAGCACCACTGGTTCGTCGGCGGCATCGGCGGCGGCATCGGCGGCGGCGGCGGCAAGTGCGGCGGCGAGCGTGCCGCAAACCACATGCGGCACCAGGCCGAGGGTGCGGGCGAAGTCGTCCGCCGCCTCGCCGATCAGATAGGCCTTGGCGATGCGCGGGAAGAAGCCGGCGAGCGAGGCGACGCCGTTCTCCTTCGGCCGGCCGCCGGCGATCCAGTAGATGCGCGAGAAACTCGCCAGAGCGCGTGCCGCGGCGTCGGCATTGGTCGCCTTGGAATCGTTGACGAAGACGACGCGGCCGCGCCGGCCGACCTCCTCCATGCGGTGCGGCAGGCCGGGGAAGGTGGCAAGGCCGGCGGCGATTGCGACGTCGTCGACAGCGAGCGCACGCACGCAGGCGATGGCGGCGACCGCGTTCTGCGCATTGTGAGCGCCGCGCAGCGACCCGATGCCGGTCAGCTCGGCGACCTTGGCCGCGGTCCCCCCGGCGGCGGCGAAGACGGCGCCGCCCTCGCCGTAGACGCCATCGGCAAGCGGTCGGGCGGCGGACACGCGGGTGAGCGCAACGCCGGCGGCCGCGACCCGGTCGGCAATCGTCTCGCACCAGCGGTCGTCGACGGCGATCACCGCCGCCGCCGCCTGCGCCACCAGCCGTTCCTTGAGCGCCGCATAGGCCTCCATGGTGCCGTGGCGGTCGAGGTGGTCGGCGGTGAGGTTGAGCAGCACGCCGATCGACGCATCGATGCCCGGAGCGAGATCGATCTGGAAGGAGGAGCACTCCAGCACGTGGACACGCTGGCGCGCCGGCGGCGCCAGCGACAGGACCGGCGTGCCGATGTTGCCGCCGACCGCCGCCTCGCGGCCGGCGCTCGCCAGGAGATGGCCGATCAGCGCCGTCGTGGTCGACTTGCCGTTGGTGCCGGTCACCGCCACGAACGGCGCATCCGGCGCGAGCCGCCGGCGTTCGCGGCAGAACAGCTCGATATCGCCGATCACCTCGATGCCGGCGGCGCGCGCGCGGGCGACCGACCAGTGCGGGGCCGGATGGGTGAGCGGAATTCCCGGCGCCAGAACCAGCGCGGCAAATCGCGACCAGTCGGCAGCGGCGAGATCGCCGACCGCGATGCCGGCACCGTCGGCCGCCGCCACCGCGCCGCCATCGTCGTCCCAGGCGGTGACGCGGGCGCCGCCGGCGGCAAGCGCCTGGGCGGTGGCGCGGCCGCTCTCGCCAAGGCCGAACACCGCGACGGCGCGACCGGCAAAGGTGGTCACCGGGATCATTGCCGCCTCATCTCAGCTTGAGGCTCGACAGGCCGATCAGGGCGAGCAGCACCGCGATGATCCAGAAGCGGATGACGATCTGCGCCTCCGTCCAGCCGAGCGCCTCGAAGTGATGGTGGATGGGCGCCATGCGGAAAACGCGCTTGCCGGTGAGCTTGAAGGAGGCAACCTGGATGATCACCGACACGGCTTCGAGCACGAACAGGCCGCCGACGATGGCGAGCACGATCTCGTGCTTGGTGGTGACGGCGACGGCGCCAAGCATTCCGCCGAGCGCGAGCGAGCCGGTGTCGCCCATGAAGATCGCCGCCGGTGGCGCGTTGAACCACAGAAAGCCGAGGCCGGCGCCGACCATGGCGCCGCACAGCACCGCCAGTTCGCCGGTGCCCGGCACCAGATGGATCTGCAGGTAGTCGGCGAAGACGGCGTTGCCGGAGAGATAGGCGATGAAGGCGAAACTCGCCGCCGCGATCATCACCGGCACGATGGCGAGGCCGTCGAGTCCGTCGGTCAGGTTGACGGCGTTGCCGGCACCGACGATGACGAAGGCGGCGAAGGGAACGAAGAACCAGCCGAGGTTGGCGACGACGCCCTTGAAGAAGGGAAAAGTCAGCACCGTCGACAGCAGCGGCGGGCCGGCCCAGCTCACCGCGATGCAGGCGAGGATGGCGACCACGGCCTCGAGCGCCAGACGCATGCGCCCCGACAGGCCGCGACCGGCCGACGCGCGCGTCACCTTGAGGTAGTCGTCGTAGAGGCCGATCAGCCCGAAGCTGACCGTCACCGCCAGCACGATCCACACGTAGATGTTGCCGAGGTTGGCCCACAGCAGCGTCGACACCACTAGGCCGGAAAGAATCATCAGCCCGCCCATGGTCGGCGTGCCCGCCTTGGTGAGGATGTGGTTGGGCGGCCCGTCGGCCCGGATCGGCTGGCCCTTGCCCTGGCGCAGGCGGAGCGTCGCGATGATCCCCGGCCCGAACAGGAAGACGAAGACCAGCGCGGTCATGGTTGCTCCCGCCGCACGGAAGGTGATGTAGCGAAAGACGTTGAGGACCGAGAACTGGTCGGTGAGGAGGCCCAGGAGGTAGAGCATCAGGCGGCGTCCTCTTCCGCCCTGGCTGCGGCGCCGCCGGCGGCGAAGCGCGCCTTAAGCGCCTCGACCAGCGGGCCCATACGGCTGGCGTTGGAGCCCTTGACCATGATCACGTCGCCGGGGCGGATCGAATCGAACAGCGCCGGCTCGAGATCGCCGGCGCTGTCGCCACGGCCGCCGCGCAGGCGGGCCGGCAGCGTCTGCCACAGCGCCGCCATCAGCGGGCCGGCGAGAAAGACGCTGTCGACGGCGGCCTCGTCGAGAGCGCCGGCCAGCGCGGCGTGCATGGCCGGCGCATCGGGACCAAGCTCACGCATGTCGCCGAGCACGGCGATCCGGCGGCCGAGACGTCCGGGCCGGGCTTGACCGAGAAGCGCGATCGCCGCCCGCATGGAGGCCGGGTTGGCGTTGTAGCTCTCGTCTATGAGGGTCGCCTCGCCGCCGGGCACCGCCAGCCGATGGCGATCGCCGCGTCCCTTGGGGGCCGCGAGCGCCGCCAGCGCCAGCGCGCCCCTGGCAAGATCGCCGCCGAGCAGCGCGACCGTCGCCAGCACCGCCAGGCTGTTCTGGACGAGGTGGCGGCCGGGGGCGCCGAGCTTGTAGGTGATTTCATCGTCGAACACGCGCGCCGCCACGCACGAGCAGCGTTCCTTCAGCCTGCAGGTCTTGAGCCGCGCCTCGGCCGCGACGTCCTCGCCGAAGCCGATCACCCGCGCGACGCCGGCGGCGCCGGCAAGCTCGGCGAGCAGGGCGTATTGGGGATCGTCGCGATTGATCACCGCCGCCCCGCCCGGCTCGACGCCGGCGAAGATCTCGGCCTTGGCGCGGGCGATGGCGGCAAGGTCATCGAAGAACTCCAGATGCACCGGCGCGATGCCGGTGACGATCGCGGCGTGCGGACGGACCATGCGGGTGAGCGGCGTGATCTCGCCGGCGTGGTTCATGCCGATTTCGAAGACCCCGTAGCGCGCCGTCGCCGGCATGCGCGCGAGCGTCAGCGGCACCCCCCACTGGTTGTTGAACGAGGCCGGCGAATAATGCACCGGCCCGTCGGCGGCAAGCGCGGCGGCGAGCATCTCCTTGGTGCCGGTCTTGCCGACGCTGCCGGTGACGGCGGCAAACCTGGCGGGACTGCGCGCCCGCGCCGCGCGCGCGAGGCCGCCGAGGGCAGCGAGCACGTCGTCGACCACGGTCAGCGACCCCTGCATCCGCCCGAGATCGGCCAGTCGTGCTGCGGCGACCACGGCCGTCGCCGCGCCGCGTGCGAGCGCCTCGACGCCGAACTCGTGGCCGTCGAAGCTGTCGCCGCGGCTGGCGAAGCACGCCTCGCCGGGCTTGATGGTACGGCTGTCGATGGAGATGCCGACGACGACATCGGGCCTGGCACCGATCGCGCGGCCCGCCGTCGCCTCCAGCAGGGCGTCCCAGGTCCACAGCGGCTCGCTCACGCCGCCTCCCCTTCCAGCGCCCGCCTGACCGCGTCGTGGTCGGAGAACGCCAGCCTGCGTTTGCCGACGACCTGGCCGGTCTCGTGGCCCTTGCCGGCCACGCACAGCACGTCGCCCGCCTTCAGCATGGCGATGGCGGTGGCGATCGCCTCGCCGCGGTCGGCGATTTCGATGGCGCCCGGTGCGCCGGCGATCACCGC
>CAZSWL010000005.1:0-10406 GCA_964610725.1 uncultured Bauldia sp. | reverse complement strand
AAGCTGTTCTCGCACCTTGCCAACATCGGCGACACCAAGAGCCTGATCATCCACCCGTGGTCGACGACCCACAGCCAGTTGACCGAGGAGCAGCGCAAGGTGGCCGGTGCCGGCCCCGATGTGGTGCGCCTGTCGGTCGGCATCGAGGACGTAGCCGACATCATCGCCGACCTCGACGACGCGCTGGCGGCGTGAATGCGAGAAGGCTAGCCCTCACGCCGATTCGGCGTGAGGGCTAGCCTTGGTTGACGGGTTGGGTCGACTATTACGAGGCCACCGGCGCGCTTGGCCGGCGCGTGACCGGCCGCCCTGGTCTGGTGTGAGTTCGGCCCGCGCCAACCGCGATCAAGGCACCGGGAACGCGCAGGTGTACTGCGCTCTGTGACCGCTGATGATTTTGGGGAAGAGCATGTTCATGTTGTGAGTGCACACGAACCTGGCGCTGGTGCACGTGTAGCCCCCCTTGGTGGTGCCACTTGCCGTGAATCCCGGGGCGCAAGTCGGGACCACGGCCTTCAGCTGTAGTTGAGCCTGTGCTTGCGAGGAACCAAACCAGGCGAGGGCGACCAAGGCGGCGCCGCCAAGGCCTGCGAGGATCGCGTGTCGCATTTCTTTGTGCTCCCTGTTGTCTGAATCTGCCGCGATGGCGGGTGTTTCCGCGCCAAAATGGCCGCGCTACTCGGTTCGCTTGCATGCGAATAGGTCACCGTATGTCGAGCAAAGGGGGCTGTCGTCATCCTAAAGGATGACTCACCGAGGCTCCCCCGGTAGAGTGTGTGGGGGCGCAGGCGACGGATCGACATGACCTCGAGTGTGTCGAGCGATGAAGCGCAACACGTCTCCGACCTGATCGGCGCGATCTACGACTGCGTCGTCGAGCCGTCGCGGTGGGATGCGACGCTCGACGCGACGCGCGGCCTCCTCGATTGTGCCAACGCCATTCTGTACGTCGTCGATCCGGTTACCGGCGATCACCGGATGCAGAAAATGGTGGGCATCACGGCGACCTGGGCGGCGCGGCTCGAAACGCATGACGCGGATCTCGCGGCGCTGCACGCAACCATCCCTGACTTCTACACGCGGCCGCTCGACGAGCCGTTCGTCTGCCACAAGGACGTCGACAACGAGACCTGGACCGCCAACGGCTACTACCGCGAATGGGCGGCGCCGCAGGGCATCGTCGATGTCATCGACACCATCCTGATGCGTCGGCACGACCGGGTTGCCTCCTGTGCCCTTTGCCGGCACGAACACCATGGGCTGATCGGCGAGCGGGAAATCCGGCTCAACCGGATGTTGGCGCCGCACCTGAGGCGCGCGGTCACCATTTCCGACCTGATCGACCTGGCGACTTTTGATTGTGAGGCATTGAACGGAACGCTCGACGCCATCGCCGTCGGCATTGTGCTGGTCGCGAAGGAAGGCAAGGTGGTCCATGCCAACCGCGCCGCGCGACGCATGTTCGAGGTCGGCCACCCGCTGCGTCTGGTGCGCGGCCGCCTGCGGGCCGGCGACAGCGATACGACTGCCCGACTTGATCGCATCATTTGCCGGGCAAGTAGGCGCGAGTCCGAGATCGCCGCGGCCGGCATAGGGATGGCGCTGGTGACTGGCGACGCCGACGTTGCGACAGCCCACGTCCTTCCATTGGCACGGGGCGAGGTGCGCACCCGGTTGTCGCCGCGGGCAGTGGCGGCAGTGTTCGTGTCCGACGGGACCGGTTCGTCGATCGGCACGCTCGATGCGGTGGCCGAGGCCTATGGATTGACCCACGCGGAGGCGCGATTGCTGGAGCGTCTGGTGCTTGGCGAGAACGTTGCCGAGGCTGCCGCTTCGCTCAACATCGCGCGGACCACGGCCAAAACTCACATTGCCCGCCTACTTGCCAAGACCGGATCGCGCCGGCAGACCGACCTCTTGGCACTGGTCAATCGGCTGACGCCGGCGCTTGAGGCACCCCGGGGCCGGGGAGTTGCCTCGACGCCCCTGTCGGTGACTGACGCCTAGGGTGGCGGCGACGATTGCGCCGCCTCTCGCCCAGCCGCGTGTTCCTGCATTGAGCTCCCGGTTTGACGTCCTATAGTCGGGGCGGGCCGGACGGGAGACGGGATCGCTTGGTCATGGTTCGCATTGTCATGGCGTCGCTGGCGCTTGCCCTGGCGAGCGTCCTTGTCGCGTCGCCGGCGCAGGCGGCGTCGTGTCATCCCGAGGCGAGCTTCGCCGCGTGGCTGGCGGACTTCGAGCACGAGGCCGTTGCCACGGGAATCTCCGAGCACACGATCCATGTCGCTCTCGACAACGTCAGATTTGATCCGGCGATCGTCAGGAAGGATCGTTCCCAGGGCGTCTTCACCCAGGATTTCCTCACGTTCGCCGGCCGCATGGTCGACGGCTATCGTCTGCGGCTGGGCATCAGCAAGATCGCCAAATACAAGGACACCTTCGCACGCATTGAGAAGCAGTTTGGTGTGCCGGCGCCGGTTCTCGCCGCTTTCTGGGGGCTGGAGACGGATTTCGGTGCCAACATCGGCGACGGGCCGACCCTGACCGCGCTGGCGACGCTCGCCTACGACTGCCGGCGCTCGGACGTCTTCCACAAGGAGCTGCTGGCCGCGCTCGTGATCATCGACCGGGGCGACCTCACCCCGAACGAGATGCGCGGGCCGTGGGCGGGGGAGCTTGGCCAGGTGCAGTTCCTGCCCAGCCGCTACGTCGATTTCGGCGTCGACTTCGACGGCGACGGCCGCGTCAATATGTTGACCAGTGCCGCCGACGCTCTCGCCTCGGCGGCCAACTATCTGCAGTCGCTTGGCTGGCGGCGCGGCGAGCCGTGGCTCACCGAAGTGCGCGTGCCGCGATCTTTGCCGTGGGATCAGGCCGATCTGGCGATCAGATTGACGCCGGCGCAGTGGGCGGCGATGGGCGTCACCCTCGCCGACGGCGGCGCGCTTCCTGCCGGCGGCGCCCCGGCCGCCTCGCTGCTGCTGCCCATGGGGCGCAATGGGCCGGCCTTCCTCGCCTATGCCAACTTCGACGTCTACCTGCAGTGGAACTCCTCGCTGGTCTATTCGACCACGGCTGCCTATTTCGCCACCCGCCTCGCGGGGGCCTCGCGGGTCAGCAGCGGGACAGGGGTGAGACCGCTCAGCGCCGCCCAGGTGAGGACCGTGCAGGGCCTGCTCAGCCAGCGCGGCTACGATGTCGGTGCCGTCGACGGCGTGATCGGGGTGAAGACGCGCGCCGCCGTCAAGGATGTGCAGATGAAGCTCGGACTGCCGGCCGACTCCTATCCTGACGCGGCGCTGCTCGCCAAGCTCGGCGGCTAGTGCTCGGTGCCGGCTCTCGCCCTGACCCGCACGTAGCTGCCCGGCGCCGGCTCGATCGGCTTGAGCCTGCCGCCGCCTATCGGGCGGGGCGCAACCCGCCGCCGGTCGAGCTTCTCGATCCACGCCTGCCAGTGCGGCCACCACGAACCGGCGTGCTCCTTGGCCTTATGGCGCCACTCTTCATAGCCGTCGTCCTTCGGGGCCGGTCCGGTCCAGTACTGATACTTGTGGCGTTCGGGTGGATTGATCACCCCGGCGATGTGGCCGGATCCCGACAGCACGAACGTCACCTTGCCGCCGAAGAAGGATGAGCCATAGAACACAGAACGCGGCGGCGCGATGTGATCCTCGCTGGTGGCGAGATTGTAGATGGGCACCTTGACCCGCTTGAGATCAAGCCGCACGCCGTCGATCTCGATCAAGCCCTGGGCCAGTTTGTTATCGAGGTAACAGTTGCGCAGATAAAAGGCGTGATTGGCCGCTGGCAGGCGGGTGGTATCGGAATTCCAGTAGAGCAGGTCGAACGGCGCCGGCTCCTCGCCCTTGAAATAGTTAGCGATGACGTACGGCCAGATGAGGTCATTGGGGCGCAGCATGTTGAAGGTGGCGGCCATGTTCTGGCCCTCCAGGTAGCCCCGCACGCTCATCATCTTTTCCAGGCTGGCGAGCTTTTCGGCGTCAACGAACACGGAAAGATCGCCGGCGTGGGTGTAGTCGACCTGCGTCGCGAACAGGGTCGCCGAGCGGATCCGTCGCTCGCCGGTCGCCGCCGCATAGGCGAGCGCCACCGACAACAGCGTGCCGCCGACGCAATAGCCCACGGTGTTGACCTCGTCGCTGCCGGTGACCGCGCCGATCACGTCGAGGGACGCGAAGATGCCCTCGCGCATGTAGTCGGTGAAGGTCTTCTTCGCCTGGCGCGGTCCAGGGTTGATCCAGGAAATCACGAAGACGGTGTGGCCCTGCTCGACACACCAGCGCACGAACGACTTCTCCCGGTTGAGGTCGAGGATGTAGTACTTGTTGATCCACGGCGGCACGATCAGCAGAGGTCGCCGGAGCACCGCCTTGGTGGTCGCCGCGTACTGGATGAGCTGGCAGACGTCGTTCTCGTGGATGACGGCGCCTTCGGTGGTAGCGATGTTCTCGCCAAGCGCAAATTTCGAGGCGTCCGACTGGCGGATGCGCAGGTCGCCGCCGCCGGCCCTGATGTCCTCGGCGAGCATCTGCATGCCGCGCACCAGATTGGCGGCGTCCGAGGCCAGCGTCTTGCGCAGCACCTCCGGGTTGGTCAGCACGAAGTTCGACGGTGAAAGGGCGGCGGTGATCTGCTTGAGATAGAACGCCGCCTTGTGGCGCGTGCGCGGGTCGAGATCCTCGGCCTCGTCGACCATCTGCTCGGCCCAGCGGCTGGTGATCAGGTAAAGCTGTTTGATGAAGTCGAAGAACTGATTCTCGCTCCATTCGCGGTCGCTGAAGCGCTTGTCGCGTGCGTCGGGCTCGGCCGCCGGCCGCGCCGGCTCGCCCAGCAGCCGTTTCAGCGACGCCGTCCACAAATCGAGGTAGGCGCCAGCCAGCCGCCGCTGGGCCGCCAGCGTCCGCTCCGGCTCGGCCATCCAGTATTCCCCGACCTTCGTCAGCGTCTTGACCACGTCGGTGAGGCCGTCAGCAAATTCGAAGGAGAGCTTGCCTTCCTCGCGCGGCTTGAGGTACGCCGAGGCGGCCTTGCCGGCCTCCTCGATCATGCGGGCGAGGTTAGCGGCGAAGGCCTCTGGGTCGTGGATGCCGAAACTGCTTTCCGTGCGCGTATCGTCCTTGGCCATTCTTGTCCCTTGGCGGGATGGAGCGGAGCGCGCTTCTCGCACGCTTTTTGGTCATAATACGTTGTTACACAGCCCGGACCCAAAATTACCAGCAGCCGAACGGTCTTTTGATGCCTGCCGTGGATGAGTGTCGGGACACCGCGCCGGTCGCCCTGCCCGCCGGGCGACGCCTGGCATTTGCGATAGCGGCGGTCGCGCTGGCCATGGCCACGGGCGCCTGTTCGATGACCTCGCGCGACGAATACGCTGCCCCGTCGGTGGCGGCGACCTCCGGCCCGATGGTGCTGAGCGGCGCCGAGCCGCATGCCGATGCGACTGAGCCGACGGAAACCGCCTCGGCGGATGCGGGGCAGCCCGCAGCCGCGAGTCAGCCTGCCGCGGCGAGTGCGCCGGCCGGGGCAAATCTGCCAGCGTCGGCGCCGATGGCGTTGACCGAGCAGACGCCGGCCGAATCGGCATCGACCGCCCCCGTCGCGGCCGCGGCAACTGCCGGCTTTGCGGCCACGAGCGCGCCGGCGCAGGAGGCGGACAGCAAGGTTCTATCGCCGGAAGCGAAGGCGCGTCTGATCGCCGAGCTGGAGGCGCTGGCCAAGAATCGGGCGACACGCGCCGCCGCGGCCGACGATGCCGTGGCGCGCTGCGCCCAGGATGGGTCCGAGACGGCCGACCCGCAGCAGCGGCTCGACGGCGATTTCGGTGACGCGGGATGCTAGGGAACGCCTGCGTCGGGCCGAGCCGGGACTGATGTTATGACGATGCCGGAATTCTATCGGGTGCGGCGCCTGCCGCCGTACGTCTTCGAGCAGGTCAATCGCCTGAAGGCGGGGGCGCGCGCGGCGGGTGCCGACATCATCGATCTGGGCATGGGCAACCCGGACCTGCCGACGCCACCACACATCGTCGCCAAGCTCGCCGAGACCGCCCGGCGCGAGGACACCCACGGCTACTCCGCATCGCGTGGCATCAACGGCCTGCGCAAGGCCCAGGCCGCCTACTACGGCCGGCGCTTCGGCGTGAAGGTCGACCCCGACAGCCAGGTGATCGTCACCATCGGCTCCAAGGAAGGCTTCGCCAACATCGCTCACGCCATCACCGCGCCGGGCGACGTGGTGCTGTGCCCCAATCCCAGCTACCCGATCCATGCCTTCGGGTTCCTGATAGCAGGCGGGGTGATCCGCTCGCTGCCGGCCGAGCCCGGTGCCGACTACTTCCATGCGCTGGAGCGGGCGGTTATCCATTCGATCCCCAAGCCGCTGGCGGTGGTCGTCTGCTACCCGTCCAACCCCACCGCCCACGTCGCCGATCTCGACTTCTACCGCGACCTGATCAGTTTCGCCCGGCGCAACGAACTGATCGTGCTCTCCGATCTCGCCTATGCCGAAGTCTATTTCGAAGACAATCCGCCGCCTTCGATCCTGCAGGTGCCGGGTGCCTTCGATGTCGCCGTCGAGTTCACCTCGATGTCGAAGACGTTCTCGATGGCCGGCTGGCGGATCGGCTTTGCCGTCGGCAACGAGCGGCTGATCGCGGCTCTGGCGCGCGTGAAGTCATACGTCGACTACGGCGCCTTTACGCCGATTCAGGTCGCTGCCACGGCCGCGCTCAACGGTCCGACCGGGTGCATCGACGAAATGCGGGCAACCTACAAGCGGCGCCGCGACACACTGGTCGAGAGCTTCGGCCGCGCCGGCTGGCGCATTCCGGTGCCGCAGGCGTCGATGTTCGCCTGGGCGCCGGTGCCGGAACGGTTCCAGGGGCTCGGCTCGCTCGAATTTTCCAAGCTGTTGATCGAAAAGGCCGACGTGGCGGTGGCCCCCGGCATCGGGTTTGGCGAGCACGGCGACGGCTACGTCCGCATCGCGCTGGTCGAGAACGAGCAACGCATCCGTCAGGCCGGCCGCAACCTCCGCCGTTTCCTTGAATCGGCCGACAAAACGTTGCACAACGTCGTCCCCATGGCCGGCGCCCGCCGCTGATTGAATTCGATTTTCGCCGCCTGCCGGATGTTGCCGTGGGTAACGCGGTGGGGGCAGGCGGTCGGGAAAGGAACGACGCCATGGAGGCGCTGCGCGTCGGTGTGGCCGGACTCGGCACTGTCGGCTCCTCGCTCATCCACCTGATCGAGCGCCACGGCAACGACCTTGCCGTGCGCTGCCGTCGGCCGATCGAGATCGCCGGGGTCTCGGCCCGCGATCGCCGCAAGGACCGCGACATCGACCTCTCCCGTTATCGCTGGTTCGATGATCCGATGGCGCTCGCCCGCGACCCGGGCAACCAGGTGTTCGTCGAGTTGATCGGCGGCGCCGATGGCGTCGCCGATGCCGCCGTGCGCGCCGCCATCGCTGCCGGCAAGCACGTGGTCACCGCCAACAAGGCGCTGCTTGCCGCCCACGGTATGGCGCTCGCCAGAACGGCGGAGGATGCCGGGCTCAGCCTCAACTTCGAGGCTGCCGCCGCCGGCGGAATCCCGATCGTCAAGACATTGCGCGAGGCGCTTGCCGGCAACACCGTCGGCCGCATCTACGGCATCCTCAACGGCACCTGCAACTACATCCTCACCCGTATGGAGGAGGACAGGCTGCCGTTCGGTGAATGCCTGGCGGCGGCGCAGCACCTCGGCTATGCCGAGGCCGACCCGACATTCGACATCAGCGGGCACGATGCCGCCAACAAGCTGGCGCTGCTCGCCGCCATCGCCTTCGGCACCGAGATCGACGCCGCGGCGGTCTACGTCGAGGGTATCTCGATGATCACCCCCGCCGACATCGAGGCGGCCGATGAGCTCGGCTACCGCATCAAGCTGCTCGGCGTGGCCAGCCGCACCGAAAGCGGCATCGAACAACGGGTCCATCCGACCATGGTGCCGAAATCCTCGGCAATCGCACGGATCGACGGAGTGACCAACGCTGTCGCGGTGGAGGCTGATTTCGTCGGTCAGCTGGTGCTGTCCGGACCTGGCGCCGGTGGCCAGGCGACCGCCTCGGCGGTGATGAGCGACATTGCCGATATCGCCCGTGGCGACTCGGTGGGCACTTTCGGGCGACCGGTAGCCAGCCTGGAACCGTACCGGCAGGCCGGCATGCGCCTGCACGAGGGCGGCTACTACATTCGTCTGTCGGTCTACGATCGGCCGGGTGCCTTCGCGGCGATCGCCCGGCGGATGGCCGACGCCGGCATTTCGTTGGAATCTATCGTCCAGCGGCGGCGGGCGCCGCGCACGACGGCACCGGAGCATCCCGTGCCGGAAGCGCCCCAGCCGGTCATCCTGATCACCTATGAAACCACAGAGGCGGCTGTCCGGCGGGCCCTGGCCGCGATCGTGGCCGACGGTCATGTTGCCAGCGATCCGCAAATGATACGGATAGAACCGCTCGCCTGACCGATTCCTCGGCCCGCGGAGCGCCAGATGAACCAGGAAGTCCGCTTGCCCAAACGTGGCCCGGCACTCGACCGCATTCTGACGCTTGAGCTTGCGCGGGTGACGGAGCGGGCGGCGGTGGCCGCGGCGCGGTTGCGCGGGCGTGGCGACGAGATTGCGGCCGACCAGGCGGCTGTCGACGCCATGCGGCGCGAGCTCAACCGGTTGCCTATCCACGGCACGGTCGTCATCGGCGAGGGCGAGCGCGACGAGGCACCGATGCTGTTCATCGGCGAGGAGGTCGGCAACCGTCGTGGGCCCAAGGTCGACATCGCCCTCGACCCGCTCGAGGGCACCACGATCGCCGCCAAGAACCTGCCCAACGCCATCGCCGTGATTGCGATCGCCGAGGAGGGCAGCCTGCTCAACGCGCCTGACGTCTACATGAACAAGATCGCCATCGGTCCGGGCTATCCGCCCGGGGTCGTCGATCTCGACGCGTCGGTCGCCGACAACGTCGCGGCGCTTGCCGCCGCCAAGGGCGTGGGAGCCGCCGAGATCACTGCCTGCGTGCTCGATCGGCCGCGCCACGCCCGCCTCGTCGAGGAGCTGAGGGCAGCCGGTGTCGCCATTCGCCTGATCGGCGATGGCGACGTCGCCGGCATCATCCATGTCACCGAGCCGGAGCAGACCGGCATCGACATGTACCTGGGCATCGGCGGCGCCCCGGAGGGCGTTCTTGCCGCTGCCGCGCTCAGGTGCATCGGCGGCCAGATGCAGGGGCGGCTGGTGATCAACTCGGACGAACAGCGCGAGCGGGCGCAGCGCATGGGTGTCTCCGACCTCGACCGCAAGTTCGACATGACGGAGATGGCTCGCGGCGACGTGTTGTTCGCTGCGACCGGGGTTACCGATGGCGACCTGCTCGCCGGTGTCCGCTTCGGCGCGCGTGCCATCATTACCCATACGGTGGTCATGCGCTCGTCTTCCGGTACGGTGCGCTGGATCAAGGCCGAGCACCAGGATCTCGACAAATTCGACGACGCGATCTGATGGCCGCTGCGACGACGCTGCGGCCGGCGCCGGTGCCTGCGGCCGCCCACCGCACGTTTCTCAATGTCGAGCGCTCGCTCGGCGGCCGCCACTGGGTCGAGCGCCTTGACCAGGCGGGCGCGGCCGCCGCGCTGGCCATTGCACAGCGCCATGGCTTGCCCGACCTCGTCGCCCGGGTGCTCGCCGGGCGCGGTGTTGCGGTTGACGATGCGCCGGCGTTCCTCGACCCATCGCTGAAAGCCCTGCTGCCCGACCCGTCAGCGCTCACCGACATGGACGGGGCAGCGGCCCGTATCGCCGATGCCGTCATTGCCGGCCAGTCGATCGCCGTCTTCGGCGACTACGACGTCGACGGGGCGACCTCGGCCGCCCTGCTTGCCCGATTCTTTCGCCACCAGGGGATCGAGGCGACCGTCTACATCCCCGATCGCCTGTTCGAGGGCTATGGCCCCAACATCGAGGCTGTGCGATCGTTGGCAGCCGCCGGCAACCGTCTGGTGGTGACCGTCGACTGTGGATCGACGAGCTTCGATGCGCTGGCAGTGGCCCGGGACCTTGGCCTCGATGTGGTGGTCATCGACCACCATGAGGTGGGGACCGAGCTGCCGCCGGCGGCTGCCGTGGTCAACGCCAACCGCCAGGACGATCTCTCGGGTCTCGGCCACCTCGCCGCGGTGGGCGTCACCTTCCTGGTCGTGATCGCCGTCAACCGTTTGTTGCGGGCACGCGGCTGGTACGGCATTGGGCGGCCGGAGCCCGATCTCCTGCAGTGGCTGGATCTGGTGGCGCTGGGCACGGTTTGCGACGTAGTGCCGCTCGTCGGCCTCAACCGCGCTTTCGTCGTCA
>CAZSWL010000004.1:0-2889 GCA_964610725.1 uncultured Bauldia sp. | reverse complement strand
AGAACACCTCAAGCACGTGCACCACGAACTCCATCGGCGTGTAGTCGTCGTTGAGCAGCAGCACCCGGTAGAGATTCGGCCGCTTGGTCTTCGGCCGCGTCCTGGTGACGACGTTCGTGCCCGTGTCGTCGTCGAAATCGGGGCGCCGAGTCGAATTGCTCATCGCTGACGATCGACCTTGTTCGATCCTGCGCGAATCCTGCCGACAAACGGACGAAGGCGCAATGCGTCCGTCATCAAATCTTCCGTGTCAAGGCGCAGTGAAGCGCCGCTGCTCATCGCGCCGACGCACCGTTCATATTTAGGTCGCCGGCGCCGCTTGAGGAGGGGCCGAACAGAGTGCCTGCCCAACAAAAATGGCCCGGCTCGTGCCGGGCCATGCGCGCTTGCTGGCTGCGACCGGCGTCGGCGACGCCGGCCACGACAAGTGTCGCCTATTTGCCGAATGCGGCGAAGAAGCCCTCGAACGGCTTGTAGGCGCCCCTGGCCATGTCGGTGACGATCTCGTTCATCTTGGCGACCTGGCCGACGTAGCCCTCGTAGGCGGAGCGGACGTAGTCCGTCTGTATCTCGACCGCCTTGTCGAGGCTCGGGGCGGCGAACAGCCTGCCGAGCGCTGCCGTGCCCTCGTCGAAGCTGCGCTTGGAGTAATCAGCCGTCTCGGTGGCGATGGCCTGCAGGCCCTTACCCACCGCGTCAGCGCTTTTGAGCGCGAATTCCATGTTTTCCTTGCCGAAAGTCTGAAAGCTGTCGAAGCCGTTGGTGGTCATGATGACTGGTTCCTTGCGCCGGATTCTGCCGCCGTCCGGGCGACGGTGGTAAACGGAATATGTGCACTGCAGCAAAACTGTCAAGCGGAATTTGTGCGCCGCACAATCACTTTTTGGGGGCAATCGCAAAAATTGCGGCGATGGTGTCGGTTTCGCCGCAACTGTGACCCATTTGCGCTTTACCGAAACGTAACTTCGCTTTCATACTGTTTTCATCGCGGGCCGGCGCGGCGTGTCGGGGAACAACGTCGCTGACGAGATGCCGGCGTCCCGGTCGAGGCCGACCGCATAACCTGAGGCGGTAGGGCTCGAACGCAAGGGACGGCCGGGTCACATTGCCGGTTGTTGGTCGAACTCGGGAGGCCGGGGCCGCGCCAGTGGCGCCGGTGAGGTGCGGGTCTGTCTATGCACAAACGGCAGGGAAAGATTCGCCGGTGGGGTGCAGGCGCGCTCAAGGGGCTTGCCGCCGCTGCGGTGGTCGCAAGCGTCACGACGGCGGCAGCGAGCCCGGTCATGGCGGCCCCCGATTCGGCGATCGTCGTCGACGCCAAAACCGGCAAGACGCTCTACGCCCAGTATCCTGACGCCAAGCGCCATCCGGCGTCGCTGACCAAGATGATGACGCTCTATCTGCTGTTCGAAGCCCTCGACGAGGGCAAGGCCAGCCTCGACAGCCGCATCACCATATCGGCCCACGCCGCCGCCCAGGCGCCCTCCAAGCTCGGCCTCGAGCCGGGCTCGACCATCAGCGTGCGCGACGCCATCCTGTCGCTGGTCACCAAGTCGGCCAACGACATGGCGGTCGCCATCGCCGAGTACCTCGGCGGCACGGAGTCCGGGTTCGCCCGCGAGATGACGACGAAGGCACGCGAGCTCGGCATGACGAGAACGCAGTTCGTCAACGCCTCCGGCCTGCCCGACAACCGCCAGCTTACCACCGCCCGCGACATGGCGACCCTCGGCCGGGCGCTGCGCGAGCACTATCCGCAGTACTACTCCTATTTCTCCACCCGCAGCTTCGTGTGGAATGGCGTGCGCATCCGCAATCACAACCGGTTGCTTGGCAAGGTCCCCGGCGTCGACGGCATCAAGACCGGCTACACCCGCGCCTCCGGCTTCAACCTGGTCACCTCGGTCAAGCGCGACAACCGCGAGATCGTCAGCGTCGTCATCGGCGGTGACACCAGCCGCTGGCGCGATGCGCGCAGCGCTTACCTGATCGAGAAGTATCTGCCGCGCGCCTCACGCGGTCCCCACACCGCCGCCGCCATTCCCGGCGGACCGCATGCGCGCGCCGACAACATCGCCGTCGATGTCAACGACTATCCGATGCCGCGGCTGCGGCCGGCCGACAACGCCTTGACGACCGATTCCGTCGCCGCCCTCATCCCCGCCGACTCGACCTTCACCGCCGCCAGCCCCGCCCCAGAGGGGGATGCCGCCGCCGGCGATGAGAGCGCGGCATCGCAGCCGCCCAACCCGCCGATTGTGGGATGGAAGATCCAGATCGCGGCGGCGCCGACCCGCGCCTTGGCCGAGGACATTCTCGACCTCGCCCTGTCCAAGGCGTCCGACGTTCTCGCCGACGCCACGCCCTACACCGAGCCCGTCGGGGTGGGGGAGACCACGCTCTATCGGGCCCGTTTCGCCGGCTTCGCCGACGCGGGCGCGGCCAGCGCCGCGTGCGCCTATCTGGTCAAACGCGACTTCAACTGCCTAGCGCTCAGCAACTGATTCACTTCGCAGGGGTCCTCTGTAACGCGTATCGGACTTAGCGATGTTTGTTGAGAAGCCAGTCCTTAGCCTGATTGATCTTCGCCGCGAGGAAAGTCGAGCCGCCCTGGTCCGGGTGCACGCGCTTCATCAGGCGGCGGTGGGCCGCCCGGATTTCCGCCTCACCGGCACCGGGCGCAAGGCCAAGGATCTCATAGGCCTGCTGATCAGTCATGGCGCTCGCATCCGCCGCGCGGCCCGCCCCCGCTGCCGCATCTCCCTCGACGTGTTCTCGCCATCCGGGCATCCGGCGGTCGAGGTAACCTTCGAGTAGCGCCACGCTGTCGCCGTCACCGGCGACCTGCTCCAGCAACTTCAACAGGCTCGCGTCGTCGAGGCTGTCGAG
>CAZSWL010000003.1:0-10171 GCA_964610725.1 uncultured Bauldia sp. | reverse complement strand
CGGGAGGCGGCCAGGACCGGGGGTCCCAAGGGATGTGTTCACCTCTGCTATCTGCCAACTTGCCTCAGCGACGCTCCCATTTCTTTTTGAAGGAGCCGAACAAAGGTGCGTCTTGCTTCCCAAACATGGGTTCGCAGATGCATTGTCCGCGAGGGCGTCGTCAAGTTCACCTTCGGCAATGTCAGCGGTATATCGCGCGAGGACGGACTGATCGCCATCAAGCCGAGCGGCGTGCCTTATGACGAGCTGACGCCGGCCGAGATCGTGGTCACCGATCTCGACGCGCGGGTGGTCGACAGCAATCTCAGGCCGTCCTCCGACCTGCCGACCCATCTGGAACTCTACAAGGCGTTCCCCAATATCGGCGGCGTCGCCCATACGCATTCGGAATTCGCCACCTCCTGGGCGCAGGCGCGGCGGCCGATTCCGTGCCTCGGCACCACCCATGCCGACTATTTCCACGGCGCGATCCCGGTGACCGACGAGATGACGGCGGAGGAGATCACCGGGGAATACGAGAAGGAAACCGGGGTGGTGATCGTGCGCGCCTTCCGCGCTCTCGATCCGGATGCGATTCCCGCGGTACTGGTTGCCGGCCACGGCCCCTTCGCCTGGGGCAAGGATGCCGACGACGCGGTGCACAACGCCGCTGCCATGGAATACATCGCGCGCATGGCGACGCACACATTCGCAGTCAACCAGCAGGCGCAGCCGCTGGAGCGCGTGCTGCACGACAAGCACTTCTTCCGCAAGCACGGCGCCGGAGCCTATTACGGGCAACCGAAAGGCTGAGGAACCGGCCGCCGCAACACCTCTGCGCCTTCGATGTGCGGTAAGGAGTTGCTACTGACGCCCTAGGAAAGCCTGGGAGGAACGACAGCCATGGCCATAGTGGCGGCAGTGGATTTTGGCACGCTTAGCGTGCGCGCCTCGATCGTCGACAGCGAACGCGGGACGTTGGCATCGGCGGTTGCCGAGTATCCGCTGCATCGCAAGCACTAAGACCGGGACTTCGCCACGCAGTCGCGTGCCGACCAGATGCGCGGTCTGGCGGAGGCGACAACACGCGCGGCCGTCAAAGGCGGCGGCGGTATTTCCGGCGACCAGGTGGGGCGATTGCGCTCGATACTACCGGCTCCAGCGTCATCCCGGTCGGCGAGGGCATGCAGCCGCTCAACGAGTACTATTTGTGGTGCGACCATCGCGCCAAGAAGGAAGCCGCCGAAATCACCGAGCTGGCTCACACCGAGAAGCTGCCGCAGATTGGGACGGCAAGTTCGGCGACGTGCTACCGACCCTGATCAAGGTTGCGCGCGGATAAGGTGCAACGAAAAGATCGGGGAGGCATCCATGGCCGGGGAGCGGCGCATCGGGGATGCGTTTCGCAGGAAATTCGGGGCCAAGCCACGGATCCACCGCGCGCCCGGCGGGGTTAACCCGATCGGCGAGCACACCGATTACAATGACAGGCCGGCGCCGAGGGGCAAGGTGCTGTCGCTCATCAGGTCGGCGCCGGTCATACGGATGCCGCCGTCTTCGTCATTCCGCCGTTCACCGAAATCCGAGTCGACCCGGCGTCGTGGCGGTGGTCACCTGCCAAATTCAGCGACATTTGTCGCTCTGCACAATTCTTGGCGCGCCGCGATTCTGTTCTTGACAAATTGTCTAGATACAACATTTTAGCCGAAAATGCCCGCGCAGATATACGATGAGACACATGTAAGTGTTTGGATATAAGCGAGAATTGACTCGCGATCTGCCGTAGTAGATTTTGTCGCATGCTGATGCTTTATTGCTGGCGGCTCGCGCCGGTATGTTGATGAATGGTGCCACGTGCGCCGTGGCGCTGGTGGTATAATCCTTTGATATATATATGGATATTTTCTGGTCAGCGTGGTGATGGGCCGCTTGCGCCGATGATCGGTTGCGTCGGTTCTCGACCTGCCATCTGTGCGCTAAGTGGCTGGGAGACGCGACCGAGACTTACGCGTTATACAAAATAGCGAAAGTACATCTTGAAAGTGAGCCGACTTCCGAGCAGGTTGGCTGGCGGTTCGACGGTGGCCGGCGGAGCCAGGCCGGCGGCGGGGAGGGCATTGGATGACCGACCTGCGAGAGCGGCTGGGGGGTGCGTAGCCGTCGAGAGGGAGAAACTGCGATGAGTTGTTTTCTCGGGATCGACGTGGGTGGCAGCGTCATCAAGAGCGGCATCTACGATGAACAGGGGCAGGAGAAGGGCGTCGCGGCGATGTCGGCGCCTGTCTTCTCGCCGCAGGTCGGCTGGACCGAGCGCGATATGGGCGAGATGTGGCGGATGGTGTGCAACAGCATCCGCCAGGTGCTCAAGACCAGCGAAGTGGCCGCGGCCGACGTTGCCGGCATCAGCTTTTCAGCCCACGGCAAGGGGCTCTACGCGGTCGGTCGGGACGGCAGACCGGTGCGCAACGGCATCGTCTCGTCGGACTCCCGCGCCATGCCGCAGGTGCGCCAGTGGAAGGCGGAGGGGTTGGACAGCAAGACCTATCCGCGCGGCTTCCAGCAGGTGTGGCCCAGCCATCCCGCGTCCCTGCTCGCCTGGCTCAAGCAGAACGAACCCGACAACTACCGCAAAATCCATCGCATCCTGATGGCGCACGACTGGGTCCGCTATCGGATGACCGGCCAGTTCAACGCCGAGGTCACCAACATTTCCGGCAGCAACCTGTTCAACGTCGAGCGCAACGAATACGACCCAGAGCTGTTGCGGCTTTTCGGCATCGAAGAAATGGCCGACAACCTGGCGCCGGTCATCGATTCGGTCGAAAATGCCGGCGGCCTGTCCCTGCAGGCGGCCGAGGAGACCGGGCTCGTCGAAGGAACCCCGGTGTTTGGCGGCTTTTTCGACGTCGTCTCGGCGGCGGTGTGCACCGGCCTGTCGGACTCAGCCCGCATCAATGTCACGATGGGAACCTGGACCATCGTGACCTGGGTCGCCGATCAGATCCCGCAGAACGCTTACCCCTACACCTGGGGACGGTACTGCATTCCGGGAAAGTACTTCGTGCATGAAGGGAGTCCTACTTCGGCGGCGAACCTCGAATGGTTCTTGCGCAACTTCATGGGCGGCGAGAGCAACCGCTACGAGCGCGCCAACGCGATGGTCGCCTCGCGCGACAAGGCTTCCTCGAGCATCATCTTCTTCCCCTATCTGTTCGCCTCCAATCTCGGCGACAACCTGTCGGGCGGGTTTTACGGGCTTGCCAATGCGCACGACTTCGCCGACATGGTCCAGGCGATCTACGAAGGCATCTGCTTTTCGCAACAGGCGCATCTCGAGCGCATCGTTGCCCTGGCCGGAAGCGATCATCCGCTGCGCCTGACCGGCGGTCCGGCGCGCTCGAAGGAGTGGGCGCAGATGGTGGCCGATCTGAGCGGCATGACGGTCGAAGTCGTCCACGTGAGCGAGTCGGGCTGCAAGGGCGCGGCGATGGCGGCAGCTGTCGGATCGGGGGCGTTCTCCTCGTTCGAGGACGTGATCGCAACGATGGCGGTGACCGACTCGACGATCAAGCCCGATGCCTCGGTGCTGCGCCGCTACCAGGACAAGTATGCAAGGTTCCGGCAATTGGCGGAGGTTCTGAACACCGTCCCGCCGGCCAACTGACGAACCGGTCGGTCGGCCGATCGTTATGCACGAGGTGGATCGCTCGATCGCCGCGTGGATCGGTTGGATGATCAATGGACCCATCACCAGCTCGCCGGCGTGACACCCGTCGAGCCCACATTCCGGACAAGCAATCGATGAGAAAGCATCCGCTCGGCATTTATGAGAAGGCGTTGCCGCCGAACCTGGACTGGGCCAAGCGCTTGGCTCTGGCCAAGGTCTGCGGCTTCGACTTCGTCGAGATGTCAGTCGACGAGAGTGATGCGCGGTTGCAGCGCCTGGACTGGACCCGGGCCGAGCGGCGTGAAGTGGCGATGGCGATTCTCAATAGTGGCATCCGGATTCCGACCATGTGTTTGTCGGGCCATCGCCGCTTTCCGTTCGGCAGCCGCGACCAGGCCATCCGCGATCGGGCAAGAGCCATAATGCTCGACGCCTTCCGGCTGGCGCAGGACATCGGTATCCGGACCATCCAGCTGGCCGGCTATGACGTCTATTACGAGCCGCACGACGAAGAGACCGTCGCCCTGTTCGCCGAAGGCCTGCACTGGTCCGTGGAACAGGCGGCTGCGGCGCAGGTGATGTTGGCCGTCGAGATCATGGACACGCCGTTCATCAACTCCATAACCAAGTGGAAGGTCTGGGACGCGCAGATCGGTTCACCCTGGTTTACCGTCTATCCGGACGTGGGAAATCTGTCGGCCTGGGGCAACGACGTTCCCGACGAACTGAAACTCGGGATCGACCGGATCGCGGCGATCCACCTCAAGGACACGCTGCCGGTGACGGCGTCCTCACCGGGTCAGTTTCGCGATGTCCCCTTCGGCGAGGGCTGCGTCGACTTCGTCGGAGTCTTCCGGACGCTGCAGGAGTTGAACTACCGCGGAACGTTCCTGATCGAGATGTGGACAAAAGAGGCGGCCGATGTGACCGCCGAGATCATTGCCGCCCGGCAGTGGATCGAAGCCCGCATGAAGGAAGGGGGATTGCATGCTTGACGAACTCAAGGAAGCGTTGTTGCGGGGCAATCTGCCCTTCCTCGCGACGGCCTGGTGACATTCACCTGGGCAACGCGTCGGCATTCGACCGCTGCAGAGGATGTTAGCCGTTCCCGCGGAGGGCTGACGACAAGATCCATGCCGTCGTCGATGCCAACGGCTTGCCGCTCCAAGTCGTGCTCTCCGGCGGTCAGCACCATGACAGCCTGGCGGCACACACTCTACTCGAAAGCTTGCCGAGCGGCGGGATGGTCCTCGGCGACAAGGCCTACGACGCGACTGAAATACGAACGTTCGTGAGTTCACGTGGCGACTGGGCGAACATCCCGCCCCGCCGGAACCGGCGTGATCCGATCTGCTTCAGCCCGTACCTCTACCGTTACCGAAATCAGGTCGAACGGTTCTTCAACCGGATCAAGCATTGTCGGCGTATTGCGACGCGCCATGACAAACACGCCGCCAACTTCCTCGCCTTCGTCAAGCTCGCTGCCATCCGGCTATGGCTGCGTGTTTATGAGTCCACGGCCTAGATGGTTTGTGCATTTGGCAAACCAGTTGGGCGACGATTCTCGGCGACTGTTGTCGAACACGGCGGACCAAGCCTTGCAAGAGGCACAACAGCTTGCTGTGCGCGAGACGAACAGGACCGCCCGCGAGAAATGTCCACCCTCCCGTACTGGGGTTGTCCGGGCCTTCCTCCCCGGGCAACCCTTCTTTCGCGTACCTTGCCGAGCGAGGGGGAGGGGAATCGTCCCTCCTTTCCCGAGCCTGGCCTCGGGTCGCTGCAATCCGGCCTCGTGCACTTCGATTTCAGGTAAGCACCACCATCGGATCATCCTCGTGCCGGAACTGCGCCTCTGCCGTGTCCAGTCGAAACGGGTTCCAGCGGGCCACAGATCACGTCGTACAACTCCCAGGCGCTCGCGAGGACGACTTCCGCCCCGGCCTAACGCAGGCGTTCAATTTGTCTCTTGCGCATGCCTTGCAGATGACTGCCCCGACAAAGCCGATGGCGCGCATTCCGGCTGCAACCGCTCCCAGAATGCCATGGGGCGAATCCTCTACGACTGCGCAGTCCCCCGGGCGCAGCCCCGAGCTTGCGTGCCACATGGAGCACCAAATCCGGTGTGGGTTTGCCGTGTGCGACCTGGTCGGCACTGAAAGGGCGGCCGGCGAAACATTTCCCCAGACCGGTACATACGAGGCTGCGCTGCACCCGGTCCACCAAACCGCCAGTGGCAATGCCGAGTGCAAGCCGGGCGCCGCGCCGCCGGTCGAGGGGTTCGGTAACGTCCGTGATAAGCGGCAAACGGACCGGCAGGGGCGGCCCAAACGGCCGGCCACGTAGCTGCAGACCACAGACAGCGAAACGCCCAGGAAGTCCTCGCGCAATTCGGTCCAGCTTGCCTCGGCAATGCCAAGTGTCCGCATTTCCGCGGCAATCGCTTCCAGCGCCAGCGGCTCGCTGTCAACCAAGGTGACCGCCTGAGTCGTCAGCATAGGCTCACTGCTGCGAGTCCGTGGCAGAGCGGTCAAACAGCACGACCGAAGAAGCCGACACCAGCAACTCGAGAACCACCGCGCGCGGACAGTAGATGCTATTTGGCGAGTTCGGTTCCGTGGGTGATGGCGTCGCCATTGTCGAAAGTGAACAGGTGGATTTTTTCGGGGGCGATCAGGAACGGTATTGTCTCACCGGCCTTTTCCTTGACCGGCGTGTAGGAGACGATGATCATCTGATGCTCGCCGGCATCGATGACCAGATGAGTCTGGTCGCCGAGCCACTGGTTCGACAGCACGAGCGCCTGATCTTCACCCTGGCCGATGGTGATGCTCTGCGGCCGCACGCCCAAACGCAACTTCTGTCCGATTGACAGTGCACCCTGCACATCGGTGCTTTCCGACGGAATGTCGACTCCGATCGCCTCTCCGCCGTTCGGGCTCGGCACGACGACGCGCATGCCGCCGCCATTCTGAGCGACCGTCGCGTCGTACACGTTCATCGGCGGCTCGCCCATGAATGACGCGACAAACAGGTTGGCCGGCCTGTCCTTCAATTCGGCGGGCGAGGCGATCTGCTCAAGCACCCCGTCCTCCATGACCGCGATCCGATCCGCCAGCGCGTTGGCCTCGGTCTGGTCGTGGGTTACGAACATCACGGTCATGCCGTGATGGATCAGGTAGTTCTTGATGCGACCGCGCAACACAGCGCGCAATTGCGGCTCAAGCTGCGACATCGGCTCGTCCAGCAGGTACAGGTCTGCCTTGCGGATCAAAGCCCGCGCCAGGGAGGCACGCTGCTGCTGGCCGCCGGACAGGGAGACGGGATAGCGATCGAGAATCGGACCGATCTCCAGCAGTTCGGCCATCTCATCGACATGCTTGTCGACTTCGCTGCGCTGCTGCCGTGCGCCCTTGAGCGCAAAGGCGATGTTGTCGCGCACGGTCAGGGGCGGATAAAGCGAATAACCTTCGAAGGCCATCGCCACATTGCGCTTGGCCGGAGCGAGGTCCTGGATTCGCCGTTCGTTGAGCCGCATTTCGCCTTCGGTCACGGTCTCGAAGCCGGCGATCATGCGCAGCGTCGTTGTCTTGCCGCACCCAGACGAGCCGAGCAGGGCGACGATCTCGCCGTCCTGCACGGCCATCGAAAAGTCCTTGACCGCGTGAATCCCTGCGGATTTCGGCCCGTAGAACTTGTCGACATGATCTAGGATGAGACTACCAGCCATTCTGGGTATTACTCCGCCGTTGCTTCGATACGTTGGCCTTGGTTGTGATCAAACACCAGGATGCCGTCGGTCTTGATGGTCGCGCAGGCCGCTCCGTGACGACGGGTTGTTGTTGAGGATTGGATGTCGGGCGCCGACGCAAAGCACTCGGTGCCGTCCGCCAGCTTGAACAGGGTCACCACGCGCTCGTTGAGCGGGGTCACCGCCACGACCTCGATCTTCAGGGCATCTTCACGTGCCTCGCGGGTGATCGCTATGTCCTCGGGGCGAATGCCGATGCGCACCTTGCGTCCCTGGAACCGCTCGTAGTGGGCATCCAGGGGAATCTTCAAATCGGCGAGCCGCACGGTCGGCCCCTTGCTGTTCGTCTCGATCGTGGTGGAAAGCAGGTTGATCGTGGGTTCACCGAACAGCTTGGCGATCTCCACATTCGCCGGCCTCAGGTAGATGTCCTCGGGCGTGGCGATCTGAGCCAAGCCGCCAGCAGCCAGCACGGCAATCCTGTTGCCCAGCGCCATCGCCTCCTTGTAGTCCTGTGTCACGTAGAGCGTGGTCGACTTGAACTCCGAAAGCAGGCGCGGCAGCTCAAGCCGCATCTCATAACGCAGCTTTGCGTCCACGTTGCGCAGCGGATCGTCGAGCAGCAGTACCTGTGGCCCCGCTACCAGTGCGCGCGCCAGCGCGGTACGCTGCTTCTGCCCGTTCGACAGCGCCTTTGGCATGTGCGTAAGCACATGGTCGATCTTCAGGAGCTTTGCGATCGAATGGACCTTCTCGTCCAGCCTTTCTTTCGACATGCCTCGCGCCGCAAGCGGCGAAGAGATGTTGTCGTAGGCGGGCATGTGCGGGTAGAGCGCGAAATTCTGAAACGCCATACCTACACCGCGCGCGTCGGACGCCATTCCGACCAGCGACTTCCCGTCGAGGCGGATATCGCCTTTGTCGGGCTCTTCGATCCCTGCGATCAGTCGCAGGAGGACAGTCTTGCCGGTGCCGGAGGGCCCGAAGATGACGACGGTCTCACCGTCGCCCGTGGTCAGCGAGACGTCGCTGAGCACGTCACCCGTCTTGAAGGACTTCGAAACTCCGTCGAGTTCAAGCGTTGCCATCGGTCTATCCTTTGACGGCGCCCAACGACAGGCCCTCGACTAGGTAGCGCTGCGCATAGAGCGCCAAGAGCAGCGTCGGCAGGATCGACAGCACGATGGCAGCCGCGATCTGACCGTATGAGATGCCTGCTGCTGTTACGAACGCGAGCGCTCCGACCGTCACCGGCTGCTTGTCGGCAGAAGCAAGGATCAGTGCGAAGACGAAGTTGTTCCAGCAGAAGATGAAGGCGAGCAGTCCCGCGGCGGCGATGCCCGGCAATGCTAGCGGAATGGCGATCTTGAAGAACGAGCCAGCCCACGAATGGCCGTCGATGCGGTAGGCGTGCTCGATATCGGGACTGATGTCCTCGAAATAACCGCGCACGATCCACAGAATCAACGGCAGCGCGATCAGCTGGTAGATCCAGATTAGGCCAATATAGGTGTCGTTGAGCCCCAAGTCGGTGAAGTAGAGGGACAGCGGCAGGAGCACGAGCAGGGGCGGGGCGAAGCGGAAGGACAGGAGCGTGAAGGCGATGTCCTCGCCCAGCCGGAACTTGAAACGCGCGAAGGCATAGGCCGCCGGCACGCCGAGAACGAGCGCCAGGAAGACGGACGCCACCGACAGAAATGCCGAGTTCCACAGGTTCTGCGTGAAGGTGAGCTTCAACGTGCCTACGGCCGTAACCAGCTCGCCGGAAACGAGAGCCGTATAGTTGCTGATCGTCGGCTTGAAGAACAAGCTCGGGGGAATGCGCAGGATCTGTTCGTTCGTCTGGAACGACATCAGCACGATCCAGAAGATCGGGAACAGGAAGAACAGGAGCACCAGCGCAATCAGGGTCCGTCGGATGACCGTCTCTAACAGCGACATGCTGGACATCAGCTTCGCCCCTATGCGACGCCCGCGGCGCGTTCGCGCAGCTTGAGCCAGTTTTTGACGAAAATATTCGAGATGAAGAAGGTGATCGCCCACAGCACCATCAGGATGGCCGCCGACCGCCCGACATTGGTGTACTGGAAGAACTCCAGATAGGCTGAAACCTGGAAGGCGAGCGTCGAGTCGCCCGGGCCGCCTTGCGTCATGGCGTAGATGACGTCGAACTGCTGAATGGAATCGAGCATGCGGAAGAGGCTCGCCGTGATGATGTAGGGCATCAGCATCGGCAGGGTGATGCGGAAGAAGACGAAACTGCGCGGCACGCCGTCGAGCTCAGCCGCCTCGAAGGGTTGCTTCGGCAAGGCGCGCAAGCCGGCGATCAGAAGCACCATGATGAACGGCGTATAAACCCAGATATCGACGAGAATGACGGTGAACAGCGCCGTCGTCGGGCTCGATGCCCAGCGGAAATTGGTAAGACCGACTAGGCCAACGAGATAGCTCAGGATGCCGAAGCCGGGATTGGTCATCAGCTTCCACATTAGCGAGGCGATGGCCGGTGCCGTCATGAGCGGCAGCAGCAGGAGGATTGCCGCGACGTTGTTGAGGCGCGTGGGAACACGCAGCAGCAGCGCAATACCGAGCCCGATCAGGAGCTCGATGCCAACCGTCGCCACCGTATAGATCAGTGAGATCAGGACGGTGTTCCAGAACTCATGGCTGGTAAACAGGTTGATGTAGTTGTCGAACCAGATGAAGCCGCGGAGATAGGGCAGGGCCAGATTGTAGCGCTGCAGCGAATAGTAGATCGACGTCAGGAACGGGATGAT
>CAZSWL010000002.1:0-10431 GCA_964610725.1 uncultured Bauldia sp. | reverse complement strand
GATCATGCCGGCACCCTTGGCGATGCCGTTGATGGTCACCGCCGCATCGCCGACCGTGACACGGTGTGTTGCCCCTTTCGGATAGGTGTCGGTGGTCATGATGGCCCTTGCCGCGTCGAGCCAGGCATCCGGTTCAGCGCGCGCCGCGGCCGCACCGACCACCCCCTCGAATTTCGATGGATCAAGCGGCTCGCCGATCACACCGGTCGATGCGAGGAACACCTCACGTTTCCGGCAGCCGATTGCATCGGCAACGAGAGCCGCCGAGATTTTGGTGGCTTCCCGCCCGCGTTTGCCGGTGAACGCGTTGGCGTTGCCGGAATTGACCAGAAGTGCCCGCGCCCGTCCCCCGCCGAGTACCGCCTTGCACCAGTCGACCGGCGCCGAGGGGCACCGCGATCGCGTGAACACGCCGGCAACCGTGGTGGCCTTGTCGAAGACGGCAAGCATGACGTCTGCCCGGCCGGGGTACTTGATGCCGGCAGCGGCCGTCGCCAGACGAACACCATCGATCGCCGGCAGATCAGGAAAAGAGGCCGGCGCGAGCGGGGAAAGTTTCATCGCGACAAGGGGAGTTCACCGGCCCGTTGCCGATCCACTCACTGGTTCCCGGCCGGAGCCGCTTCAGGCGTTGTCGCCGATGGCGCCGGCACGATTTCGATGGTCGCCGCCGCCCGCAGCTCGGCTATCGCCTTGTCGAAATCCTCCGCGAACAGGTCCGATCGAATGCGCTGTGCCTCCTGCTCGAACGTCGGCGGCGGCTGCTGGCGCTTCTCCTCGACCTTGATGACGTGCCAGCCGTACTTCGTTTGCACCGGCGTCTTGGTGTATTGGCCGACGTCGAGCGCGAAAGCCGCGTCCTCGAACTCCTTCACCGTATCGCCGTGCGCGATAAACTCGAGGTCACCGCCGTTGGTCGCAGACCCGGTGTCGATCGACTTCTCCTTGGCAATCGCGGCGAAATCACCACCGTGGTCGAGCTCGGCAATGATCGCCTTGGCCTCGTCCTCGGTCTTCACCAGAATGTGACGCACGTGGATCTCTTCGCCTGGAACGAACTTGGCGAGCTCTTCATCGAAACGTTTGTGGATCGCCGCGTTGGTCAATTCCGGCACGATTTTGCTACGCAGGTACTCAACGTAGAGCTCCCGGTTCTTGACCAGTTCGAGCCGCGCCGCGACCTCAGGGGCCTTGTCCAATCCGGCTGCCGCCGCCGCTATCGCCGCCAGGCGGATGTTGACCAGGGCATCGATCAGGTTGCTGCGCGGATCACCCGGCATGTTGCCGATTTGATCGCCGATCTCGTCGGCGGCAACCTTCAAATCGTTTTCGGTGATCGCCTTGCCGTTCACGCGTGCCACCACAGTGTCGCCGGATGCCTGTTGCGCCGGGGCAACGCCGACGCCGGCAATCGCCGTCCAGACCGCGGCAAGCAGCGCACTGCGCCAGCCAAATTTGAACATCGGTTTCATGAAAAAGCCCGGTTCGGGTTGTTCGACCGGCCGCTCGTTGGTTGCCCGCAAACTAAGGCTGACAGCGAAATCGCGGCCATGCTCGCGCCGTTGACATCGACTGGTCCCCCTCTTATCTGTCTCCAGGCGTGGCGTCCAGAACGCTTTTCAATCCTGAGCGGTGACGGCGGTCCGATCGCTCGCCGACGTCTGTCGTGCGGCGGGCGATTTCGCCGCTGTTTGGGATGCCATGTCCGACAGGGTGCACTCGTCTGACGCGGAAGGATCGTCTTAATGGCCGCCCTCGGCTCCCTCGCCCGCAAGCTCTTCGGCACCGCCAACGAACGCCGCATCAAAACCTACCTCCCGCGTGTCGAGGCGATCAATCGCCTGGAGAAAGAGCTGGAGGGGCTGAACGACACCGACCTTGCTGGCCGTACGGCCGAGTTCCGCGAGCAACTCGCTGCCGGTGCCACCCTCGACGATATTCTCATCCCCGCCTTCGCCACCGTTCGCGAGGCCGCGAAGCGAACCCTTGGGCAGCGTCACTTCGACGTTCAGCTCATCGGCGGCATGGTGCTTCACGAAGGCGCGATTGCCGAAATGAAGACCGGCGAAGGCAAGACGCTGGTCGCCACGCTCGCCGTCTACCTCAATGCCCTGGCCAACAAGGGGGTCCACGTCGTCACCGTCAACGACTACCTGGCCGCGCGCGACGCCGAGTGGATGGGCGAGGTCTACAAGTTCCTCGGCATGTCGGTGGGCATCATCGTCCACGACCTCGATGACGAGCAGCGCAAGGCGGCCTACGCCTGCGACATCACCTACGGCACCAACAACGAGTTCGGCTTCGACTATCTGCGCGACAACATGAAGTACGAACTCGCCGCGATGGTGCAGCGTGGGCACAACTACGCCATCGTCGACGAGGTCGACTCGATCCTGGTCGACGAGGCGCGCACGCCGTTGATCATCTCCGGTCCGCTCGATGACCGCTCCGAGCTCTACAACACCATCGACACGTTCATTCCCAATCTGACCGAGGAGGACTACGAGGTCGACGAGAAGCTGCGCACCGCGACTTTCACCGAAGCCGGCAACGAGAAGCTCGAAGGCCTGCTCAGCGAAGCCGGAATGCTCAAGGGCGACTCCCTCTATGACGTCGACAACGTCACCGTCGTACACCACGTCAACCAGGCGCTGCGTGCCCACCGTCTGTTTCACCGCGACAAGGATTACATCGTCAAGAACGGCGAGGTCGTCATCATCGACGAGTTCACCGGCCGCATGATGCCGGGCCGGCGCTATTCGGAAGGTCTCCACCAGGCGCTCGAGGCCAAGGAGCACCAGACGATCCAGCCCGAGAACCAAACGCTGGCCTCGATCACCTTCCAGAACTACTTCCGCATGTACGACAAGCTTGCCGGCATGACCGGCACGGCGGTAACCGAGGCCGACGAATTCGCGGACATCTACGGCCTCGACGTGGTCGAGGTGCCGACCAACATGCCAATGATCCGCGTCGATGACGACGACGAGGTCTACCGGACGGCCGAGGAGAAATACCAGTCGATCATCAATCTCATCAAGGATTGCCGTGCCCGTGGTCAGCCGATCCTGGTCGGCACCACCTCGATCGCCAAGTCGGAAATCCTGTCCGAGATGCTCACCAAGGACAAGGTTCCCCACCAGGTCCTCAACGCGCGTTACCACGAGCAGGAGGCCTTCATCATCGCCCAGGCGGGCGTCCCCGGCGCGGTCACCATCGCCACCAATATGGCCGGACGGGGAACCGACATTCAGCTCGGGGGCAACCCTGACATGCGCATCAAGCAGGAACTCGCCGAACTGTCCGAGGAAGCGGAACGCGAGGCCCGCACGGATCAAATTCGCCAGGAGGTCGCCAGGTTGAAAGAGCAGGCGCTTGCCGCCGGCGGCCTCTTCGTCCTCGGCACCGAACGCCACGAGAGCCGCCGCATCGACAACCAGTTGCGCGGTCGCTCCGGCCGACAGGGCGACCCCGGCCACTCCAAGTTCTTTCTATCGTTGCAGGACGACCTCATGCGCATCTTCGGCTCCGAGCGCATGGACGGCATGCTGCAGAAGCTCGGCCTCAAGGACGGCGAGGCGATCGTCCATCCCTGGATCAACCGTGCGCTAGAGAAGGCCCAGCAGAAGGTTGAGGCACGCAATTTCGATATCCGCAAGAACCTGCTGAAGTTCGATGACGTCATGAACAATCAGCGGCGCGCGATTTTCGAGCAGCGGATTGATCTGATGGGTCAGGATGTCGTCACCGACGCAGTCGCCGACATGCGCCACGAGGTGGTCGACACCCTGATCGCCAAACACATTCCCAAGGAATCCTATGCTGAACAGTGGGCGGTCGATGACCTGCACGAGGCCGTCCAGTCGGTCTTCAATCTCGACTTGCCCGTAGCCGAATGGGCCAGGGAGGAAGGCATCGCCGATGAAGAGATTCGCGAGCGCCTGATCCGCGCCAGCGACGAGGCCGCCGCCGCCCGCGCCGCCCGTTTCACACCTGAAATCATGCGTCAGGTCGAGAAGGCGGTCCTGTTGCAGACCCTCGACCACCTGTGGCGGGAGCATCTGGTCGTGCTCGATCATTTGCGCCAGGTCATCGGCTTCCGCGGCTATGGCCAGCGCGACCCGCTGAACGAATACAAGACCGAGTCGTTCGAGCTGTTCCAAGCCATGCTGACGCGGCTGCGCGAGGCAGTGACCACACAGCTCATGCGGATCGAGATCGTCCAGCGGCCGCCGCCCCTAGCACCGGAAGGCGATCTCGAGGCACTCGAGGCTTCACACGTCGATCCATTCACCGGCGAGAACGAGTTGGCGGCAACGCCGGCCCCCCCACCCATGCCGCCAAGCCGCAACGGCCGCGTCGCCACCGCTCAGATCGATCCCAAGAACCCGGCGACGTGGGGCAAGGTCCAGCGCAACGCGCCTTGCCCGTGCGGCTCCGGCAAAAAGTACAAGCACTGCCACGGCAAGCTGGCGTGAGCTCAGCGGGCGTGTGACACGGCAGCGGCGTTGCTATAACGCCGCATGACTTTCGACCAGATATTCCTGTTCGGTTTGTTCGCCGTGGTGTTCGGCTTCCTCATCTGGGGCCGATACCGTTACGACCTGGTCGCCTTTGTCGCTCTTGTCGTCGCGGTCAGCGTTGGCGTGGTTCCCAGGGAGGGTGCCTTCGCCGGCTTCGGCCACCCGGCCACGATCATCGTTGCCACTGTTCTTGTTGTCTCGCGCGGACTGATCAACTCGGGCGCCGTCGCCTGGATTGTGCGGACCCTGGTGCGCGGCGGTCGCAGCCTGTCCGGCCACATCGCCATCATGGCGGCGATCGCGGCCGGGCTGTCCGCCTTCATGAACAATGTTGCCGCGCTCGCCCTGCTGATGCCGGTCGAGCTGTCGGCCTCGGCCAAGGCCGGGCGCAATCCCGGCCTTTCCCTGATGCCACTCGGCTTCGCCACCATCCTCGGCGGGCTGGTGACGCTGATCGGCACGCCCCCCAACATCATCATTGCCGCGTTTCGCGAGCGTACGCTTGGCCACGGCTTCGCCATGTTCGACTTCGCGCCGGTTGGCCTTGCCGTGGCTTGTATCGGCGTCGCGTTTGTGGCCTTCGTCGGTTGGCGGCTGATTCCGGTGCGAAGCGACGCCGCCGCCGATGCTGGCCTTCTCGACCTGCACGGCTACATCGCCGAGCTGACTGTTCCGGAAAAATCGCCGGCAGTCGGTAAGAAAGTGAGAGACCTCGACGAAGCCGCCGAAGAGGCGAACGTCGCCGTCCTTGGTCTTGTCCGCGGCACACGGCGCCTGCCCGGCGCCGCACGTCGGGAGCAAATAGCCCCCGGCGACATGCTCGTGGTTGACGGCGCCGTCGAATCGATCGACGACTTCGTCGGCGCCCTCAAGCTCGACGTCCCCGATCGCGACCGGCTCAAGGAAGAGAGCGTCGGTGGCATGTCGCTGCTCGAGGTCGTGGTACCGCGCGACTCGCGTCTCGACGGCCGCTCCGCTGCCAACGTCGGCTTGGGGCGCCACCACAACGTCGCCCTTCTCGGTGTTTCGCGGCAGGGCAAGACCTTCCGCGAACGGGTGCGCCAGCTGACCATCAGGGCCGGCGACGTGCTCCTGCTCGTGGGACCACAGGATCGACTCAATGACGCCGCCCAATGGCTGGGCGCCCTGCCGCTCGCCGACCGCGGCCTTGTCGTCACCCAGCATCGACGCGCCGCCTTCGCCGTCGGCGTCTTCGCTCTGGCAGTAGCGCTCGCCGCCTTGAACGCCCTTTACCTGCCGATCGCTCTCGGCGCGGTGGTGGTCGTCTACGTTGTCTCCGACCTCGTTCCGATCCGTCAAATCTACGATGAGATCGAGTGGCCGATCGTGATCCTGCTCGGCTCGATGATTCCGCTTGGCACCGCGCTGCAGACCACCGGCGGGACTTCCCTCATCGCTGGCGGCATCGTCGATGTCGCGGCCGGGCTGCCGGCCTGGGCGGTGCTGGCCATCCTGATGATCCTGGTGATGACGCTGTCGGACGTTCTCAACAACACCGCAACCGCAGTAATCGGCGCGCCGATCGCGGTCGAGATCGCCGACCGCCTCGGTACCAGTCCCGATCCGTTCCTAATGGCGGTGGCGGTTGGCGCGTCGTGCGCCTTCCTGACCCCCATCGGACACAAGAACAATACCCTGATCCTGGGCCCGGGCGGGTATGCCTTCGCAGACTATTGGCGAATGGGGCTGCCGCTGGAAGTGATCGTGGTGATTGTCGCCGTGCCGATCATTTTGGCCGTGTGGCCGTTCTAGCCCGAGGTGTCGGAGCTGGTCGTCGCCGGCTCCTCCGGCCACCACCAGAACTTGCGTTTGACGAACTTGCCGACTGGCGGACTTTGCGGGGTCTCATCGGGCGCGATCTGGGTGGTGGCCGCAGTCCCTGATGGCGCAGCTCCCGTCTGTGCCTGCGACCGTGCCGTCGCCGGCACCACCTGTGGTGCCACGTTCGGCAAAGGCGCCGAGTGAACTGTCGAGGTCGCGGTGGTCGCGCCGCTCGCCGCCGCCGGAGTGGTCTGTGAGGCGCTCTCGCCCGCCTTGCCGACCCAACCGAACCAGCGTGAGATCAATGACGGCGAGGACGCTTTTGCGGCAGCGCGCTGCTCCTTCTCGGCCGCCTCCGCGACCGCCACCTGCTTTGCCTCGGCCGCCTGCTTCTGCTGTTGTTCGAGTGCCGCCACCGCCTCGGCGAACTTCTGGTCGTCGGCCGCTTGCTTGTTCGCCAGCGCCACGGCGAGCGCCTCGGGAACCTGGTACGCCGGACAGGCGCCGGAGGGGTCGAACGTTGCCGAACCGGCATCGGCGTTGAACACGTAGTGCTTGCCGCAGACATCCACCTTGGGCGGCTCACGGGTCAGGTCGAAGCTGTCGTAGCCGACCTTGAGCATGCGCCAGAAGTCCATGTTCGGATTGTTGCGGTGGCGGGCCAGATTCTGCGGCGTCATCCGGAACGGAAAGGCCTGTATCTGAAAGGACTTCTGGCCGCCGCGGAAAGCATCGCGCGCCAGAGCAAACAGCTCGCCCGCCTCCTCATCGGTCATCGAATAGCAGCCCGCCGATGAACACGCGCCATGCACCATGAGGTTGGACCCGGTGCGGCCAAGGGCCCGATCATAAGCATTCGGATAACCGATGTTGAACGACAGGTAGTAGTTGGAGTGCGGGTTCATCTGGGCGGGAGCCACCGTGTAGAACCCCTCTGGAGCCTGGCGATCGCCTTCCTCCTTCTTGGGCCCGAGTTCGCCCGACCATTTGCAAATGTTATAGGTCTTGAGCAGCGCGAACCGGCCGTCACGGCGTTGTTTCCACACCTCGAGCTGCGACTCTTCTTTGAAGATGCGGATGAAAATCGGCGCGGTCGCCTGCATGTCGAGCCTGTCCATCGTCGCGACAAGCTCGTGAGGCACCGGCTGCGCCGCCTTGGGAAAGTCGGATTCCTGGCAGCCGGAAAGCAAACTAACCGTGAGCCCCATCACCGCCAGGCGCAGCACTATCGCCGACAATGGACGGACCGCCATTGAGGACCCCTTCAAGGACGCCGTTCCCGCGTTAGACCGGATTCTGCTAGATCGTCAACCTTTATGACCTGTTAACGGTCCGGCGGGCTGGCCTCAGCAGACATGGGCCACGATCATGGCAAGCTGGCGGCCGACGCTCACACGGACCGACCCATTGTCAAGTATTTCTCGCGACGTTGCCGGCGGATTTCCGCAGGCGGCAGGTTGTCGAGGGCCGCCAGCGCCTCGGCGATGGCGTCTCCGGTGGCGGCAATGGTTGCCTCCGGCTCGCGATGGGCGCCACCGACCGGCTCATTGACCACCCGGTCGACGATCCCAAGTTTGAGGAGGTCCTCGGCGGTGATCTTCATGTTGGTCGCCGCGTCCTGAGCGCGGCTCGAATCATGCCACAGGATCGACGCGGCCCCCTCCGGCGATATGACCGTATAAATCGAGTGCTCGAGCATGATGATCTTGTTGGCGGTGGCAATGGCGATGGCGCCGCCGGAGCCGCCCTCGCCAATCACCACGGCAACGTTGGGCACCCCCAATTCGAGGCAGGCTGCAGTCGATCGCGCAATCGCCTCCGCCTGACCGCGCTCCTCCGCACCCACGCCCGGATAGGCGCCGGCGGTGTCGATCAAGGCCAAGACCGGCATGTCGAAGCGATCCGCCAGCTCCATGATCCTGACCGCCTTGCGATAGCCCTCCGGCCGCGCCATGCCGAAATTGTGGGCAAGCCGACTCTCGGTGTCGTTGCCCTTTTCGTGGCCGATCATCGCCACCCGACGGCCGCGAAAATAACCAAGGCCGGCAATGACGGCCGCGTCCTCGCCGAACTTGCGATCACCCGCAAGGGGCGTGAAATCCTCGATCAGCTGCTTGGTGTAGTCGCTGGTATGCGGGCGGTCGGGGTGACGGGCAACCTGGGTCTTCTGCCAAGGTGTCAGCTTGGCGTAGATTTCGATGAGCGCCTGGGACGCCTTCGCCTCGAGCTTGGCAATCTCCTCACCAATGGCAACGGCGTCGCTTTCTTCACCGAGAGACCTGAGCTCCTGAACTTTGCCTTGCAGGTCGGCGATCGGCTTTTCGAAGTCGAGGTAGCTGCGCATTCACCTTGGTTCGCCCAAAGACGCGATTTGCCCCCGTTACCGGCAGGTTGCGGCAAACTGGCCTTCCGGTTCGGAGGTGTCAAGCAAAGCGCCGCGAGCGCCGCTCTATTCGGCGTCCTTGGCAAGCGGATGATGGTCCACCACCAGTGTCCGCAACCGCTCTTGCAGGACGTGCGTGTAGATTTGGGTGGTGGAGATGTCGGCATGGCCAAGCAACTGCTGCACCACCCTGAGATCGGCACCGTTCTGCAAAAGGTGGCTGGCAAAGGCGTGCCGTAGGACGTGTGGCGATACCTGTGATGGCGTCAGGCCGGCCCGCCCCGCGAGAGCCTTCAACTCTCGCGCAAAGGCCTGGCGGCTGAGGTGGCCGTTCTCCCCGGATGAGGGAAACAGCCACCGGCGGTCTTTCCCGCCATCGCCCCCGGTCGCCAAATATGCGCTCGTCGCCGCCCGCGCCTTCTCGGTCAGCGGCACGATACGCTGATGACCACCCTTGCCTCGGACCATGAGAAAGCGGGCCTCGCCCTGCATCGCTGCGGCCGGCAAACCGACCAGTTCGGAGACCCGCAGGCCGGTGGCGTACAGCAGCTCGATCAGCGCGCAGAGCCTCAACGCCCGCTCCCTGGCGTCCGCCGCGAGATCGTCACGCGATGCCTCGGCTGTCGCGACATCGAGCAGCCGGCTGACCTCCGACACGCTCAACAGCTTGGGCAGCCGCACTGCCCGACGCGGCCCCTCTATGACCCCGGTGGGATCCTCACCGCGCACACCCTCGCTGACGAGGAATCGGTGCATTTGCCGGATCACTGAGAGCCGACGCGCAACCGAGCTCGCCGCGAAGCCCCGGTCATCGAGATCGTTGAGATACGCGCGAATCATCTCGCTGCCGCCTTCGACGAGGTCGGTGGCGCGACGATGGAGGAAGTCGACATAGTCTTCGAGGTCACGGCGATAGGAGGAAAGCGTGTTGGAAGCAGCGCCGCGCTCGGCGCTCATCATCTCAAGAAACGCTTCGATGTGGTGGCCCCGATCGGCAACCGGGTTGGTCCGGGGCGGCATCGCTACTGACTGAGTTTGGCGGCCGGGATGCGTACGGTCATTTCGCGCGTGTTGGGATGAACGAAAGTGGCGAGATAGACCATCGCGGCGGCTCCGATCGCGCCCAATACCACGACCACAACGAAGAAACGGAAGAGGCTGGGCACGGCATCCCCGACGATCATGTGCCGACAAGGCTGATATCGGGCCGCCGACGGCAACCCACATCGGTATTTTGGACCTTAACGACGGGAAGGCAAGCAACGGTGGCGACCGCCCCGCCCATGCCTTGACAGGACCGCCGGAAAGCGGCTCTTACGGCGCGGTCGTCAGGTTTCGTGAGACAGCGGGTGGCAAAAGCAAAATCCGTCGCGGACAGCGCAGAGCCGATCGAGGCGAAGGTGGCCCGCCTCCTGGCGGGCCGCACGCTCGTGCTGGTCGGCATGATGGGTGCCGGCAAATCGTCGATCGGCCGTCGGCTGGCCGGCCGTCTCAGACTGCCGTTTGTCGACGCCGACAGCGAGATCGAACTCGCTGCCAACGCCACGATTTCCGAGATCTTCGATCGCCACGGCGAAGCTTATTTCCGCGACGGCGAGCGGCGGGTCATTCAGCGCCTGCTCGAAGAGGGGCCCAAGGTGCTCGCTGCGGGCGGCGGCGCCTTCATTCAGCCGGAGACCCGCAGCGCCATTCAGAAGAAGGGCATCTCCATCTGGCTCAAGGCCGACCGCGACCTGTTGTTGT
>CAZSWL010000001.1:0-24951 GCA_964610725.1 uncultured Bauldia sp. | reverse complement strand
GGGTGGTCTTGCCGGCGCCGAGATAACCGGTGAGCACGGTGACGGGAACTTGCGTCGCTGCCATTGGGATCCTCGCGGCCGGTTACGACCGGCGGGTAGGACGAGAAGTCCGCGCTGATATAGGTCACGGCGGCGAAGTTTGCACCTCCGCCGATCCTCCACCCGGCGGCAGAACTGGACGCGCCGCCGCCAGTCCCCGCCGCGACGACGCGTCCCCTACTTTCCCGCCGCGATCTGCCCGATTATGGTCCAAATGGACACTGTGCCCGCGCCGCTGCCGCCCGCCAATCCACGGTTCACCGCGCTGACAACGTGAGGTCTACCCTGGCGCCCACCTCCCTCGCCCGTCCCGGCGGCCTCGCGGCCGAGCGGCCTTGGTTGTTCTATTGCGCACTGGTGTTGCTCGGCCTGGCTTTGTGGTGGGCCGCCCGCTATCGCGCCGCCATGATGCCGTCGTGGGGGCCGTGGGAATTTTCCTGGCCGTGGTTCCTCGCCGCGGGGCTGGCGCTCGGCTGGTATTGGCGCGGCCTCACCCGGTTGCCGCCGGCCGAACGCCCGCCGGCGTGGCGCGGCCTTTCCTACGTCGCCGGCGTGCTCGCCGTCTATGCGGTGTTGCAGACCCACTTCGAGTATCTCGCCGAGCACATGTTCTTCCTCAACCGCATCCAGCACGTCGTGATGCACCACATCGGGCCGTTTCTGATCGTGCTTGCCTGGCCGGGGGCCGTGCTGCGCCGGGGCATGCCGTCGCTCGTGCGGCGAGTGATCGACGCCCCGATCGTGGTCAGCCCGGTTCGCGTGCTGCAGCGGCCGGTCATCGCCTCGCTGCTGTTCGTCGGGCTGGTCGCGTTCTGGCTGATCCCGGCGGTGCATTTTCGCGCAATGATCGACGCCCGCCTCTACCAGGTGATGAACTGGAGCATGGTCGTCGACGGCATTCTGTTCTGGGCCGTCGTTCTCGACCCGCGCCCGAGGCCGCCCGCCCGTGTCTCCTTCGGCGGCCGTGCCGCCATGGCGCTCGCGGTCGCCCCGCCGCAGATTCTGATCGGCGCCGCCATCGCCTTCGCGCCGTATGACCTCTACAACTTTTACGCCTGGTGCGGCCGCATCTATCCGTCGATCGGCGCCCTTGGCGACCAGCAGCTCGGCGGCCTGAACATCTGGATACCGCCGGCCATGATGAGCGGCGTCGCCCTCATCCTGGTCATCAACGCTTTGCGCCTCGATGAGGAAGGGAAAGACCCCAGTGAACAACCTACCGACATTTCCGCCGCGCAATGGACCGGCCGCTAGCTCGGCTCTCGCTCGGCTCTTGAGCCTGTGCGGCGCTCTCGCCGTCATTGCTGCGGCTCCGGCCGCTGTTGCCGCCGAAGCCGGCCTGACAGTTGCCGATGGTTACATGCGGCTGATCATCCCGTCGCGGCCGGCGGCGGGTTACTTCACCCTGGCCAACAACGGCGACGGCGACCGCGTGCTGGTCGGTGCCGCCTCGCCCGGCTGCGGCTCGATCATGCTGCACAAGAGCCAATCGGTTAACGGCACCGAGCAAATGCTGCCGGTCGACAGCGTGACGGTGCCCGCTCACCACAGCATCGCCTTCGCGCCCGGCGGCTTCCACCTCATGTGCATGGCGCCGGCTTCCTCGCTGAAACCGGGCGGCTCGGTGCCGGTGACCCTCACCTTCAAGGACGGCGGCACCCTCACCAGCGATTTCGCGGTGCGCAGCGCCACCGGCCAATGAGGCAGCTCAGTCAGACCATCCCGAACAACCGCTGAAACAATCCCTGCGGTTGCGACTCCTCGACGAGCCGCTTGAGATCGGCGGTCGCCCCGTCGATATCGGGCCTGGCCGACGCCATCGACGATATCAGCAGCCTGACCCGTCCGCTGCCGTCGAAGACATAGATCGCCGAGCTGTGGGTGACGGTGTAGGGCTTGTCGCCGCTGGCCGGCGTGACCGAATAGGCCACCCGGTAGCGTTTGGCCAGAGCAGCGAGCTGATCGGGCTCGCCGCGCAGACCGACCACCTGCGGCGCGAAAGCGGCGGCATACTGCTTCAGTACCGGCAGCGTGTCGCGGTTCGGATCGACCGTCGCGAACAGCACCCGCACGTCGTCCGCCTTGTCGCCCAGATTCTTCAGAACGCGGGCGACGTTGGTCAGCGTCGTCGGGCACACGTCGGGACAGAACGTGTAGCCGAAATAGAGCAGCGTCACCTTGCCCGCGAAATCGGCGGCGGTCACCGTCTTGCCGTCGTCGGCGCGGGTCATCGTGAAGTCGAGCACCGGCATGGCGCCGGTCAGATCGGTCTCGTGCCACTTTGCGCCGTTGCTGCAGGCGGCGAGCGACATCAACGTCACCGCCGCAACGAGTCTGGCCAGAGCTCGCACCGTCGGCGCGGGCCGACGTGCGCACCGCCTCGCCCCTGAACGGCCATTGTCCCGAACGTCGATCATGCTTCGCCCTACCTCGCCCCGGCGACTACGGTAATCGCAAAGTGACACAAGCGACCATGTGCCGCGCCGGGCCCGCAAGTTCGTTCTGCCGGCGCGTCTCTCACCACCCTCTCCCGGTCGCGCCACCCAGTCTTCGTTGTCGCGAACCGCCGCACGCCGCAGCTCCTGCCCCGCTCCTCGCCCCGGCCGCAGCCGACAGGCAATCTCCAAACAAATGAAAAAAGCCTTGCATAGCCGAAACGCTAATGATAGTAGCTTATCAGATACTGACAATAAGGAGCTGATCATGTTGAAGCGCGATTTCACAGTCGCTACTGCGGGCGTCGCAACCGCGACCCTCGCCGGCGCTTTGGCCGGCTCGTCCACCTTGAGCCACGGAAGACAAGCCATGACCGGTAACCTGTTCCTCGACCGTCCTGACGGACGCATCGCCTACACCGACCAGGGCAGCGGTCCTCTGGTCGTCATGGTTCCCGGCCTTGGCGACCTGAAGGAAGACTACCGCTTTCTCGCCCCCAAGGTTGCCGCCGCCGGCTATCGCGTCGTGACCATGGACCTGCGCGGCCACGGCGGCTCGTCGGTCAGCTGGCCGAGCTACACCTCCGAGGCGCTCGGCAGCGACATCGTCGCCCTTGTCCGCCGCCTCGATGCCGGCCCGGCCATCATCGTCGGCAACTCCAAGGGGGCCGGCGCCGCCACCTGGGCGGCGACCGAAGCGCCGGAGACGGTGGCGAAGCTCATCCTGATCGGACCGGTCGTGCGCAAGGTCGAACCGCAATCGTGGTGGAAGGGCTTCACCCAAGCGGTGATGATCAAGGTCGCCTTCGCCGGCCCGTGGACCACCTGGGCCTGGAGCTTGTACTTCGACTCGCTCTTCCCGACCGAGAAGCCGGCCGATTATGCCGCCTACAAGAAGCAGCTCATCGCCAACCTCTCCGCGCCCGGCCGCATGGCCGCGGTCAAGGCGATGATCGATCCGCCCGGCGATGACCCCGCCGCCGATCTCGGCTCGATCCATGTGCCGACGCTGGTCGTCATGGGAACGAAGGATGCGGACTTTCCGGATCCGGCGAGCGAAGCTGCCACGGTGGCGAAGCTCCTCGACGGCACGGTCGACATGGTCGAGGGCGCCGGTCACTATCCGCATGCCGAGATGCCCGACGTGACCAACCCCGCCATCCTCGCCTTCATCGCCGACAAGCCAGGCGTCTGATGCCCCGCGCCGGCCTCACCACCGAGCGGGTCATCGACGAGGCCGCCGCGATCGCCGATCGCGACGGTCTCGCCGCCGTGACCCTGGCCCGTCTGGCCGATGACCTCGGCGTCAGGCCCCCCTCGCTCTACAAGCACGTCGCCAATCTCGATGCCGTTCACCGGGCGCTCTCGGTACGCGGCCTCAGCGAGGCGAACGCCCGCACGCAGCGCGCCACCATCGGCAAGTCCCGTGACGAGGCGTTGTTCGCTCTCGCCCATGCCTATTGGCAGTTCGCCCGAGACCGGCCCGGTCTTTATGCCGCCTCGCTGCGCGCTGCCGGTCCCGGCGAGAACGACATCGCCGCCGCCGGCCAGGCGATGCTCGCCACGGTCACCGCCGTGCTTGCCGGCTACGGCGTCAAGGGCGACGACGCCCTCCACGCCACGCGCGCGCTTCGGGCGATCATTCATGGTTTCGTCTCGCTGGACGCCGCCGGCGGCTTTCGTCTCAAGCTCGACCTGAACGAATCATTCGACCGGCTGCTGTCCGCCTTTGCCCGCGACCTCGCCGCCCGCAGCACCGCGGCGGTGGCCGCCTAGTTGCTGCTACCGCTGCCGGTGCTTGCGCTGGCGCTGCCGCCGTTGCTGTCACTCGCACCGCTGGCGCCACTGCCAGCGGCAGCGGCCGGCTCGGCGAGATCGACACGGGCGAAATTGTGGTGACCGAGCGGATCCATCACGTAGTCCTCCACCGTCTTGCTCGCCACCACCGTCGCCAGGGTGTGGGCGATGGTCGCCCATGGCGCTGCCTGCTTGAACAGCACTTGCGCCTGCTCGTAGAGCTTGCCGCGCTCGTCCATGTTCTGGAGGGTCGAGGCTTTGACGATCAGGTCATTGAACGCCTTGTCGCACCACTCGGCCCGGTTTGACACGCCCACCGCGTCGCAGCCGAGCAGCGGAGCGATAAAGCTGTCGGGATCGCCGTTGTCGCCGGTCCAGCCGAACAACACCGCTCCGTCGCGGTCCTTGGCGCTCGACCGCTTCAGGTACTCGCCCCATTCGTAGGTGACCACCTCGACGTCGACCCCGATCTTGGCGAGGTCCGCCTTGATCATCTCGGCCATATGGCGGGCGTCGGGATTGTACGAGCGCGCCACCGGCATCGCCCACACCTTCATCTTCAGTTTCGACACGCCCGCCTTGTCGAGCATGGATTTTGCCGTGTCGGGATCGTAAGGGTCGTCGGCGACGGCCGCGTTGTACGACCACATCGTCGGCGGGATCGGGTTCTTGGCAACCATCGCCGCGCCGTTGTAGACGGCATCGATGATCGCCTGCTTGTCGATCGCCATGTTGAGGGCGCGACGCACGTCGGGATTGTCGAACGGCGCCTGGGTGGTGTTATAGGCGAGATAGGCGACGTCCATGCGCGCCTGCTGCATGACGTTGACGCTGTCGTCCGCCTTCATGGCGGCGATGTCGCCCGGCCTCGGATCGGCCATCACCTGGCACTGGCCCGCCTTGAGCTTCTGCCAGCGCACGCCGCCGTCGGGCACGATCAGGAAATCGAGGTCGTCGATTTCAGGCTTGCCTCCCCAGTAGTCGGGATTGGCCTTGTAGTGGATGGCGGTGTTCTGGTCATAGCCGACCAGTTGGAACGGCCCGGTGCCCACCGGCTTCTGGTCGAGGTACTCGGGATGACCCGCAGCCCTCACTTTGTCGGCATATTCCTTCGAAACGATCGAGCCGAAGTCCATCGCCAGGTCGGCGAGAAACGACGCCTGCGGCAGGTTGAGCGTGAACTTGACGGTGGCGTCGTCGACTTTGTCGATCGACTTGATCAATTGCGGCATCGACATGCCGTCGAAATACGGCCATTGGCCGCCGGCGTAGCCGAAGTAGGGATTGTGATCGTCCATCTGGCGGCTGAACGAGAACACCACGTCGTCGGCGTTGAAATCGCGGCTTGGGGTGAAATCGGCCGTGGTCTGGAACTTGACGCCCTGGCGCAGATGGAAGGTGTACTCGAGCCCGTCGGCGGAAACATCCCAGCTCTCCGCCAGTGAGGGCACCACCTTGGTCGTCCCCGACGCGAAGGCGACCAGGCGATCGTAGAGCGTCTGCGCCGAGGCATCGAAGGTCACCGCGGTGGTGTAGGGCGCCGGATCAAAACCTTCCGGGATGCCGTCGGTGCAAAAGGTAAGGGTCTTGGCTTGCCCGCTCGTCGCGAACGCGCCGATCAGCGCGATCGCGGCGACGACACGAAAATCCGGCCGCATCTGTCCTCCCGCCTCCAGCCGCCGGCGGCGGCTCGATCCTGTCGAATGGTGGGCCAACCTGTCATCGCCGCTCGCCGGAGGCAACAGGTCGTTTTGTCAGGGGACCGCGCCGGCTGTCGCGTCGCGGTCATCGGCAGGAACGGTCCCCGATCCACGAACCGTCATGTGCCAATCAGAACAATATTTCGCGAATTGGCACCTGCGGAGATGAGATTTCGTATCCGAGCCGAATTGGCGCATGTCCCGGATTTGTTTTGCGCTCGCGCGTGCGCAAGACTGCGCCAGTCCAAACCACCGCAAGCCGCGCCGCCAGCCGGCAAACAGGTATCCCATGGCCACAATCATTGAGCTCGAGAAGAACGTTGCCGTCGCCCCGCAGCTGGTCGAGGCCGATTTCGCCGACATTGCCGCCCGCGGATTCCGTTCCGTGGTCGACAACCGGCCCGACGGCGAGGCGCCCGATCAACTGCCCAACAGTGCCGCCGCAGCCGCCGCCCGCCGCAACGGTCTGGCATTCCGTTATCTGCCGGTGCGCAATGCGAACGTCACCGACGACGATATCGTCGATGCCTTTGCCGAGCTGATGGACGAGCTGCCCGGCCCGATCCTCTTCTATTGCCGGTCCGGCACCCGCTGCGCGACGTTGTGGACACAAGCCTCGGCCGGCCGCCTCGGCGTCGACCGCGCCTTGGCGATCGCCCGCGACGCCGGCTACGATCTCGAGGTCTTGCGCGACCATCTCGACGCCCTCGCCGAAACCGGGCCGGGCGCCCCTAGCCTGCAGGTTTCGGCGGCCACGCTCTGAGCTTGCCCGGGTTCATCAGTCCGAACGGGTCGGCGAGGGTCTTGAACTCCGCCTGAGGCGCGTCCGTCCGTTTCCAGCCGGCATCGTCGAGCACGTAGCTGTGCGGGTTCGACACAGCACCGCCCATTCCTTCCACCATCGCGATCACCTGGTCGAGCCGCTCGGGCGAACGGTAGCGCAACAGCGGCAGGCCCGACACGAACACCCGGCCGAAGCGGCGCTGGAACTCGAGATGCAGCAGCATCTCCCCGGCCAGTGCCCGCTCGATCTTGTCGACGAGCTCCACCTCGCGGCCCGGCGGAAAGCGGATCTGCAAATAGGTGATCGATGGCTCGACCTTGAGGGCATGCAGCGTCGTGTGGTTCCAGGTGTACTCGTAGAGCGGCGGCATCGCACCCTTGCCGTCGAAGGCGGCGTCCTCTGCTGCCGCTGCCGGCCGTGCGTAGACGACGCTGCCGCCGTGGTCGGCCGCCATCTCCGCAAGGGCAGCGGCCTGCGCCTCCGCCACCATAACAATCGCCATCGCCTGGCCAGTCGGGACGAGCGGCGCCAGCCGTTTGAGCAACCGCGGAATGCCTGCGTCGAACACCGCCACTTCCTTCTTGGCGATGCCCTCGGCGGCAGTCAGCGCCCAGCCGAACCGCGTCGCCGTGGCAAGGCTCGGAAACGCCAATACCCGCTCGGCCCACGGCTGCCACGGCGCCAGCGATATTTCCACTTCGGTGATGATGCCGTTGACCCCGTAGGCATGGAGCACCTTGAGCACGTCGCGGCCGGCGAGCGCGAGCGTGCGCGGTCTTTCTTCCACCGTGACCACTTCCACCGCGATCACCGCACCGGGGTCCGATATCTGTCCCCACGTGCACGATCCGCAGCCGGCGGCGCCGCCGGCGACAAAGCCGCCGATCGTCGCCTGCTTGCGGGTCGAGGGGTGGAAGCGCAACTCCCAGCGTGAGCCAACGTCGTCCCTCAGTCTCCGGTCGATATCGAGAAACCGCGCACCGGCCTCGCAGCGGGCGGCCCCGGCTCTCACCGCCACCGTCCGGTCGAGCCCGCCCATGTCGAGGAGGACGCCGCCGGCGAGCGGCACCGCCTGGCCGTAGTTGCCGGTACCGCCGCCGCGCACTGTCAGGGCCACCCGGTGGCGCGCCGCCGCCGCGGCGATGCGGATTACCTCGTCCTTGCTGCGTGGCAACGCCACCAGCTCGGCGCGTTTGTCGTCGAGCAGCGGCTTCAGGATCGGCGAGAACCAGAAGAAGTCGCGGCTCTTGAGTTTCACTGTGGCCTTGTCGTCGGCCAGCCCGATGCCGGCGAGGTCGGCGCGCAGCGCCGAAAGCGGCCTCGTCACGGCGTCCACAGGCGCCCCGGATCGAACCGGTGGACGTCGCGGCAAAGCTCGACGAACGCGGCCGCCTGATGCTCGACCACCGCCCTGCCCTTGGCGGCGGTGGCGACGGTGGCGTTACCGACGGTGCCGGCCCGGTTGAGGTCCTGCGCCTTCCAGCCGAACTGCACCGGGCCATGGGCACGCAGGTGCTTGAATTCGTCGATGAAGTCGAGCTGGGCCGAGCGGAAGTCCTCCGCCTTGTCCATGTGCACCAGGTCGGGGCGCAGATGTAGCATCATCGACGTCTCGATATCGCCGCCGTGGATGCCGTAGAGCCCCTCGTCGCCGGCCGGCAGACCCTGCGGATGGCCGAAGCGCGACCATGCCGTCGCCACCACCAGCATGTCGTGGCGCACGCGCAGCTCGCGCGCGACGATGTCGACCATCGGCACGTTGCCGCCGTGCGAATTGATCACGATCAGCTTGCGCACCCCGGCGCGCCGCACGCTGTCGCCGATGTCGAGCCACAGTCTGGTCGCCGTCTCCCAGGTGGTGGTCAGCGTCCCCGGTGAAGAGATGTGCTCGTTCGACTTGCCCACCGCCTGCACCGGCAGGAAGGTCACCGGCAACTCGCCAGGCATGAGCGCGATGGCGCGGGCGACCATGCCCTCGGCGATGCAGGTGTCGGTCAAGACCGGCAGGTGCGGCCCGTGCTGCTCGATCGCCGCCACCGGCAGCACGGCGATCCAGCCGACCGTCTCGGCGCCGGCGAAATCGCCGGTGGTCATCTCAGCCCAGAAACCGCGCGGCAGGCCAGTCATGCAACTGTCTTAGCACAACCGGTGTCGGGTTTGGCCGCCGGCCGGCAGGGCCTCACGGTTGCACCCGCACCTCCACTTCGTCCACCCGCTTCATGCGGTAGATGAAATAGGAGATCGCCCACGCCGCCACGAACACGCCGACGACGACGAAGCCGAGGCTGTTGAAGTTGCCGTTAAGCATGCCGACCGCGCCCCACACGCCGCCGGCCAGCCCGAGCTTGTCACCGATCAGCCCGAGCGCCTCGATGCCGCCGATCAGGACCGCGATCACCACCGAAACCAACGTGATGGTCATGTTGTAGTAGAGCTTGCGCACCGGCCTGACGAACGCCCACTCGTAGGCGCCGAGCATGATGACACCGTCGCTGGTGTCGACCAGCGACATGCCGGCGGCGAACAGCGCCGGAAAGACGAGGATGGCGCCGACCGGCAGGCCATGGGCCGCCTGCGCGGCGGAAACGCCGAACATGGCTATCTCGGTCGCGGTGTCGAAGCCGAGGCCGAAGAGGAAGCCGAGCAGCAGCATGTGCCAGCTGCTGCTCACCAGGCGAAACAGCGGCCGGAAGAGGCGCGCCAGCAAGCCGCGATTGTTGAGCAGCACGTCGAGGTCCTCCTCGACGTAGGCGCCGCCGGCCCGCACGCGGCGGTAGCTGCGCAAGATGGCGACGAAGATGACGATGTTCATCGCCGCGATCATGAACAGGAACAGGGCCGAGACTCCGGTGCTGATCGTGCCGCCGATGCCCTTGAAGCCCTCGACGCCGGCAATCGCCGTGGCGGCCGCTGCCACCGCCACGGCGACCGCGACGATCACCGTCGAATGGCCGAGGGCGAAGAAGAAGCCGACCGCCACCGGCCGCTTGCCCTCCTGCCTCAGCTTGCGGGTGACGTTGTCGATAGCCGCGATGTGGTCGGCGTCGACCGCGTGCCGGAGACCTAACCCGTAGATAAGAAGCGCCACACCGAGAAGTGCTGGTCGGTCATGGAAGGCAGCAAACGCCCACAGCCAGGTGCCGATGTTCAGCACCGCGAGCACGCCGTAGATGACGACGAGCCGCGCACGGATCTGGCCGGCGCTCTCGTCGAAGAGTCCCTTGATAACAGTCAACGCGGATTCTCTCTGCTGACGTTGCATGTCATTGCAGAGAGGAGCGCGACCTGAGCCGGCCTTGCGACACCGGGACACCCCGTCCGATGCTCCTGCCATGACGTCCGGTGATGGCAGGTCTCCTGGCTCACGGCCGGTTGCCGGCATCGCCTTCCCGGTTGCCCAGTGGCGTCGTGATGCCGGCCGTCCGCTTACAGTTGCGGGGGCAGCCGCGGATTTGGGCAGCGCCCGCACCGCGTTCCCTTTTGATCCCCGAAGGGAACCATCGCCAGCGATGCTCGGCCGAAAAGCGATTCGCGTCAAATCACCGCGCTCGCGCGCCCGTCTAGAGAGCCTCCAGGAAGGCCCGCGCCGCGGCGCCGTGTTCGCGACGAAGCTTGGCGACGTCGACCCCGAGCGGTTGTCCGTCGGCGACCCGCCATTCACCGGCGATCATCACCCGGTCAGCGGCATGAGCGCCGCACAGCACAAGTGCCGCCAGCGGATCACCGGCACCGGAAAAGCGCAGTTCGTCGAGCGTATAGAAGGCGAGGTCGGCCTCCTTGCCGACTGCGATCTCGCCGATGTCGTCGCGTCCGATGCAGGCGGCCGAACCTCTGGTCGCCCAGCGCAGCACGTCGAAATGGGTGACCGCCGCCGCGTCGTAGGTGAGCCGGTTGATCATCAGGGCGTGACGCACGCCCTCCATCAGGTTGGAGCTGTCGTTGGACGCCGAGCCGTCCACGCCGAGGCCGACCGGGCTGCCGGCCGCCTCCAGCTCCTTGGTGCGGCACTGTCCGGACGCCAGCACCATGTTGGAGGTCGGACAGTGGCAAACGCCGACGCCATGGCGGCCAAGCCGATGGATCTCCTCGTCGGTGAAGTGGATGCCGTGGGCCAACCATACGCGCTCGGTGAGCCACCCGCATTCCTCCAGATAGTCGACCGGCCGGCAAGCGAAGTGGCTAAGGCAATATTCGTTCTCGTCGTGCGTCTCGCCGAGGTGGGTGTGCAGTCGGCAGTTGAAGCGCTCGGCCAGTGCGACCGAATCGACCATCAGCCGCTTGCTGACGGTGAACGGGGCGCACGGAGCCAACGCCACCTGCATCATCGCGCCGGTGCGGTCGTCATGGTAGCGGCCGAGCACGCGCTCGCAATCGGCGAGGATGGCATCCTCGTCCTGCACCACGTCGTCGGGCGGCAGGCCGCCGTCTTTCTCGGAAAGATTCATCGAGCCGCGCGTTAGCGTCATGCGCATGCCGAGCGCGGCCGCTTCCTCGGCCTGGATGTCCATCGCACCGTCGAGGCCGGCCGGAAACAGGTACTGGTGGTCGGAGGCGCAGCTTACCCCCGACAGCAACAGCTCCGTCAGCGCCAGCCGCGTCGCCAGGCGAAAGGTATCGGGCCTGACCCGACGCGCCCAGATCGGGTAGAGCGCCGTCAGCCACGCGAACAGTTCCTTGTTGATCGCCGCCGGATGGGCCCGCGTCAGTGTCTGGAAGAAATGATGGTGGGTGTTGATGAGGCCGGGTAGCACGACGTGGCGCGAGGCGTCGAACACCTGATCGACCGGCGCGCTTGGCCGGCTGCCGCGCCCGACCAGCTCAACGATCCGCGCCCCCTCGACGACCAAGCCGTCTTCGGCGCCTTCGGCGAGCACGGCGAGCGGTTGCTTGATCCACTGACGCATGGCTCAGGCCGCTTTCGCCGCCACCACTTCGATCTCGATCAGGAACTCGGGCCGCGTGAATCCCGCCACCATTATGAGCGTCGAGGCCGGCGGCGGCTCGGCGAGCAGGCGGTCGCGCACCTTCATGTACCCGGCCATGTCCTCGCGCCGGGTGACGTAGGCGTTGATCCGCACGATGTCGTCGAGCTCCATGCCCGCCTCGGCGAGGATCGCCTTGATGTTGGCGAAGCAGCGCTCGCTCTGGCCCTCGATGGTGTCGGGCACCGTTTCGTCGGGAGCGACGCCGAGCTGGCCGGACGCGTAGACCAGCCGCGCGTTCTCGCCCACTTCGATGCCATGGCTGTAGCGGGCGAACGGCGCCCGAATGCCGGCTGGACTGAGCGCCCGTCTCATGATCTCCCCCCGCGATCGCATCGCCACGCTACGATCGGCGAGGCGGCCCTGACAAGTGCCATGACCGCCCCCATGCCGCCAATCCCTGCCGCTTTCTTGTGCATCGGCCTTGCCCTAGAGTAGGGACCGGACCGGCGCTGCGCGCCTGGCAGAGACACGGGCGGGTATGGCAGCACCCTTGGCATACGTCTTGCGATAACCGGGGGTGGGTGCGCCCGTTGGCGGTCGATGGCCGGCCCGGCAAAAACGAACCATGGCGTGCGACAGGATGGCGGATGGCCCCGGCACGATAACCGGAAGGCGGAGAACAGCGAAATGAGGACATTGACAAGGACGATGATCGGCATCGCCGCCGGCGCCACGGCGCTCGCGCTTGCCGGCCCGGCCCTGGCGCTCGACGCGGTCAGCTTCGGCACCAATTGGCTCGCCGAGGCCGAGCATGGCGGCTTCTATCAGGCCGTCGCCGACGGCACCTACGAGAAGTACGGCCTCAAGGTGACGATCGTGCAGGGTGGGCCGCAAGCCTCCAATCGCGCCCTCGAACTTGCCGGCAAGGTGACGTTCTACATGGCCGGCAATCTGCTCGAGCCGTTCAACGCCGCCAGTCAGGGCATTCCACTGACCGAGATCGCCGCGATCTTCCAGAAGGATCCGCAGATCCTCATGGCCCACCCCGATGCCGGCATCGACACGTTCGCCGACCTTGCCAAGCTGCCGACGATATTCATGGGCAAGGACATGTTCGCCTCCGACTTCCAGTGGATGAAGTCCGCCTATGCCGGCTTCAAGGACGAACAGTACAAGCCCTACACCTTCAACCCGGCCCCGTTCATCGCCGATCCCAAGTCCGCGCAGCAGGGCTACGCCACTTCCGAGCCCTACGCGGTCAAACAGGCGGCCGGCTGGGATCCGAAGGTGTTCCTGCTGGCCGACAACGGCTGGTCGACCTACTCGACGATGATCGAGGCGAAGTCGGACTACGTCGCCGCCCACAAGGACATCGTCCAGCGCTTCGTCGATGCCAGCATCATCGGCTGGTACAATTATCTCTACGGTGACAACGCCGCCGCCAACACGCTGATCAAGAAGGACAATCCGGAAATGACCGACGGCCAGCTCGCCTTCTCGATCAAGGTGATGAAGGACTCCGGTCTCGTCGTCTCCGACGACGCGCTCTCCGGCGGCATCGGCTGCATGAAGGACGGTCGCGTCACCGATTTTTACGACAAGATGGTCAAGGCCGGCGTGGTCAAGGCCGCCCTCGACTATTCCAAGAACTACACGACCGAATTCGTCTGCAAGAAGGTCGGCATGGAGCTGGCGAAATAAGTTGAGGCACGGCGTCGGGGTGGCGGGCCGAGGCGACCTCCCGCGCGACCCCCGTGTAACGAGGTGAATGATCGAGGGATGACCGTCCGCCAGATGGCGGCGCTGCCGCGCGCCGCAATCGTCCACGCCGGATCGGGTGCCGCCGGTCGGCCACTGGTCTCGCTGCGGTCGATTTCGAAGACCTTTTCCAACGGCACGGTTGCCCTGCAGAATTTGGACCTCGACGTCCGTGCCGGCGAGTTCGTCAGCCTGCTGGGGCCGTCCGGGTGCGGCAAATCGACGGCGCTGCGTCTCATCGCCGGCCTGGGCGAGCCTTCCGCCGGCACCATCGAATGGCCGGGAGCGGCACGCGACGCGGCGGGGCGACCGGTGCGGGAGATTGCGTTTGTCTTCCAGGAGCCGACGCTGATGCCGTGGGCGACGGTGTTCAACAACGTCTGGCTGCCGCTGCGCCTCAAGCGGCGGCCGAAGAGCGCCGTGCGCGATGACGTCATGCAGGCGCTTGCCATGGTCGGCCTCGAAAGCGTCGCCGATTCCTACCCGCGCGAGTTGTCCGGCGGGATGAAGATGCGGGTGTCGATCGCGCGCGCGCTGATAACCAAGCCGCGCCTTCTGCTTATGGACGAACCCTTCGCCGCCCTCGACGAGATCACCCGCTTCCGCCTCAACGACGACCTGCTGCGGCTGTGGGAACAGTTCGGCTGGACGGTCGTATTCGTGACCCACTCGGTGTTCGAATCGGTCTATCTGTCGAGTCGCATCGTCGTCATGGCATCGCGGCCGGGACGGGTGTTCTGCGATCTCGATGTCGATGCGCCCCATCCGCGCGGCGAATCCTTCCGCACCTCGGTCGCCTACAACGATTACTGCCGCAAGGCCTCCGAGACGCTGCACGACGCGATGATGCCAGCGGCGAGCAAGCCGTGAACGTCGCCGCCGACAACAGCCAAGCGCAGGTGGCTCCCGCCGCCCCGCCGGCCGCGCCGGTCATCGAGTCTGCCGACGTCGCGGCCCCGCGCGAGAGCGCCGGCAGCCGCGCGCTGCGCATCGTCGTGCCGACGGGGATGCTCGTTCTGCTGCTGGTTATCTGGCAGCTCTACGTCACCGTCGCCCACGTCCCCCACTACATCCTGCCGAGCCCGACCCGCATCGCCCAGGCGTTGTGGAGCGACTGGCCGGTACTCGGCGCCTCCCTTCTGGTCACCCTCAAGATCACCTTTACCGCACTGGCGCTGGCGCTTGCCGGCGGCGTTCTGCTCGCCATCATTCTCGTCCAGTCGAAATGGATCGAGCTCGCCTTCTATCCCTACGCCGTCATTCTGCAGGTGACGCCGATCGTCGCCATCGCGCCTCTGATCCTGATCTACACGCCGACCACCCAGGTCGCCCTGCTGATCTGCGCTTTCCTCGTCGCATTCTTTCCGGTGCTTTCCAACACCACCCAGGGCCTGAAATCGACCGATCATAATCTGCTCAACCTGTTCGAGCTTTATGGCGCCAACCGCTGGCAGACGCTGGTTCTGCTCAAGATTCCGAACGCCCTCCCCTACTTCCTCGCCGGCCTGCGCATCGCCGGCGGCCTCTCCCTGATCGCCGCCGTCGTCGCCGAATTCGCTGCCGGCTCGGCCGGCGCCGGTTCCGGCCTCGCCTTCCGCCTGCTCGAGTCGCAGTACCGGCTCAACATTCCGCGCCTGTTCGCCGCGCTGGTGCTGTTGTCGGTGACCGGCGTCCTGATCTTCGTCGTCACCAGCCTGTTGTCATGGCTGCTTCTCAGGAAATGGCACGAGAGCGCCGTGCGTCGGGAGAACTGAGGCGATGGCGAAGGGTTTCGCCGCCGTTCCGCGCGCCAAACGTTTCGTGCTCGCCAACGCCACGCTGCCTGTCGCGTTGCTCGCTGAGGTTCCAGGCGTTGCCGACAGCGACGGTTTGATCGCCGCCGACCTCACCATCGACAACGGCCTTGTCGCCCGCATCGATCCGCCCGGCCGGCGCACCCGCCTTGCCCGCCTCGACCTCGACCACGCCATGGTGTGGCCGTGTTTCGTCGACATGCACACCCACATCGACAAGGGGCACATCTGGCCGCGCCGGCCGAACCCGGACGGCACCTTCCCTTCAGCTCTCGCCGCCGTCGCCGACGACCGTGCCCGCTCGTGGAGCGCCGACGACGTCGCCCGCCGCATGGAGTTCGCGCTGCGCTCGGCCTATGCGCACGGCACTGCGCTCGTCCGCACCCACATCGACTCGCAGCCGCCCCAGCACCGGATTTCCTGGCCGGTGTTCGCCGCCATGCGCGCCCGCTGGACCGGCCGCATTGATCTTCAGGCGGTGTCGCTGTTCGCGATCGACGCCTTCGCCGACGAGGACTTCGCCCGCGAGATCGTCGCCACCGTCGCCGAGCACCGCGGCGTTCTGGGCGCCGTCACCTTCATGGTTCCCGGTCTCGATCGCCTGCTCCGACGCATGATGGCCATGGCGGCTCAGGCCGGCCTCGACCTCGATTTCCACGTCGACGAGACGGGGGACCCCGCCGCCCGCTCGCTGTCCGCCATCACCGAGGCGGCCCTTGCCAGCCGCTTTCCCGGCCGCATCGTCGTCAGCCACTGCTGCTCGCTCGCCGTCCAGCCCGACGCCGCCGCAACCATCGCCCGCGTCGCCGAGGCCGGCCTCGCCGTCGTCTCCCTGCCGATGTGCAACCTCTACCTGCAGGACCGCGCCGCCGGCCGCACCCCGCATTGGCGCGGCGTCACCGTATTGCACGAGCTCGCCGCCGCCGGCGTGCCCGTCGCGGTCGCCTCGGACAACACCCGTGATCCCTTCTATGCCTACGGCGACCTCGACATGCTGGAGGTCTTCCGCGAGGCGGTGCGCATTCTTCACCTCGATCATCCGATCGCGCCGTGGCCGGCCGCGGTTGCCCGTTCGCCCGCCGCCATCGTCGGTCGCCCCGACCGCGGCATCATCGCCACCGGCGCCCCCGCCGACCTCGTCCTCTTTCGCGCCCGCTCGTTCAGCGAACTGCTCGCCCGTCCCCAAGCCGACCGCACGGTGCTACGCTCGGGTCGGGCGATCGATCGTCGCCTGCCCGACTACCGCGAACTCGACGATCTCATGGAGGCCGCCCCATGACCGACATCGCCAGGCTCAAGGCCGCCCTTGCCGACATCAAGGTCGAGGACAATCCGGCGATCGTGAAGCAGAAGAGCCGCGACTTCTACTGGTACTCGCCGGTGCTGCGCCGCCAGCTCGACCACGTCACCGCCGACCTTTTCGTCTCGCCCAAGAACGAGGCCGAGGTCATCCACGTGCTGACGGCCTGCTACGCCGCGGGCGTGCCCGTCACGCCGCGCGGCTCGGGCACCGGCAACTACGGCCAGGCGATGCCGCTTTCCGGCGGCGTCGTCCTCAGCCTCGCCGAAATGAGGGCGGTGACCGCCATCGCCCCCGGCCGTGTTGTCGCCGAGGCCGGCGCCGTCCTGGCCGCCATCGACCGCGAGACCCGCGCCCATTCGCGCCAGGAAATCCGCATGCACCCGTCGACCTACAACACCGCCTCGCTCGCCGGCTTCATCGCCGGCGGCTCGGGCGGCATCGGCTCGATCAACTGGGGCGGTCTGCGCGACATCGGCAACGTGCTGCGCCTGCGCGTGGTGACCATGGAGGAGACCCCGCGCGTACTCGAGCTATCCGGCCTCGACCTCCTCAAGGTCATGCACGCCTATGGCACCAACGGCATCATCACCGAGGTCGAGGTGCCGCTCGACGCCGCCTACGACTGGATCGACGTCATTGCCGGCTTCGACGACTATATGGACGCCGTCCGCTTCGCCGACCTGCTCGCCAATCGCGACGGCCTCTTGTTCAAGGAGATCGCCACCGTCGCTGCACCGGCACCGTACGATTACTTCCTGCGTCATCAGAAGTTCCTCCGCCGCGAGCAGTCGGTGGTCCTGCTCATGGTGGCGCCGCACGCCCTCGACCCCTTCCTGGCGCTTGCCGCCCGCGAGAAGGCCGACATCCGCTACCGCTCCGACACCGCCACCGACGCCGAGAAGAAGGGGCTGCCGCCGGTCGTCGAGCTCACCTGGAACCACACCACTCTGCGCGGACTGCGGGTCGACCCCACCATCACCTACCTGCAGGTGCTCTACCGGTTTCCGGGTCACGTCGGCAGCATCGCCCGCCTGACCGAGATCTTCGGCGACGAGGTGCCCGGCCACCTCGAGTTCATCCGCTTCGACGGCAACGTCGCCTGTACCGGCCTGCCGATCGTGCGCTATTCCAGCGACGAGCGCCTCGACGAGATCATCAGGATCCACGAGGACAACGGCTGCCCGATCTTCAATCCACACCGCTACACACTCGAGGAAGGCGGCATGAAAAAGACCGACGCGGTCCAGCTCGCCTTCAAGCACGAGGCCGACCCCCACGGCCTACTCAACCCCGGCAAGATGATCGCCTGGGAAAATCCCGACTTCGATTTGGACTCCGACCAGGTCTATCTCTTCCCCGGTCTCGCCCAGACCGCCGCCGAATAGCCGCGCCGATGTCCGTCGTGCTTGGTCGCCCCGTCCTGCTAAGGCTGGTGCCGACCTTCTTCGCCGTCCACAACCTTGAAGAGGCTGTCGCCATGAAGCGGCGCCTGCAGGCGGCCCTGCCGGCCTCGCTCAGGCGCATCGTCGGAGCCTTCAGCTATGGCCAGTTCGTCGTCATCGCGCTCACGCTGATCGGGTTCCTCATTGCGGTCCTTGGTGATCTTGCCGACCCGGCCAGCATCGCCGGCTACGCCCTGCTCGCTCTCCAGGCGACGCTGTTTCTCAACGTCTTTTCCCATGTTGCCGGCGCGGTCACCCTGCGCGGCTATTCGTTCGGCCTTGCGACCGCGCTCCTCATCAACCTGCCGTTGTCGCTGGTCCTCGCCGTCACCGCCTGGACCGGGCATTGGTATTCCGAGGCCGCCCTCATCGGCCTGGTGGCGCTGGCGCTGGTGTTGCATGGCCCGGTGTTCATCGGCCTGTTGCGGCTCGCCTCCCGGCTCCCGATCAGGTGAATGCCATGCGCGTGCTCGTCGTTTTTGCCCACCCGGTCGAGACCAGCTATGCCGCCGCCCTCCACAACACCACCGTCGCCGCCCTCACTGCCGCCGGCCACGATGTCGACGATTGCGACCTTTACGGCGAGGGCTTCGACCCGGTGCTGTCGCGCGAGGAGCGGCTCAACTATCACGATGTCGCCATCTGCACCGCGCCGGTTCAGCAATACGTCGACCGCCTGCGCGCCGCCGAAGCGCTGGTGCTCAATTTTCCGGTGTGGAACTTCGGCTATCCGGCGATCCTCAAGGGTTATTTCGATCGGGTCTTCCTGCCCGGCGTCTCCTTCAACCTCAGGAACGGCAAAGCGTGGCCGAACCTCCACAACATCCGCAAGCTCGCCGCCGTGGTCACTTATGGCGGCGACCGCTGGCGGGCGTTGTTGATGGGCGACCCGCCACGCAAGGTGGTCAAACGGGCCGTGCGCGCCGTGGTCCATCCGGCCGCCAAGCTGCGCTACCTCGCCCTCTACGACATGAACCGCAACGACAAGGCGACCCTTGCCGCCTTTCTCGACCGCGTCGCCCGCGAAATGCGCGCGCTTTAGGCCGCCGGTGGAGCAAACGATCGTCATCGGGACGACATGTTGACCGCTTAGACTGCTAAGCTGATGGCGTTCGATCACCGGCGTACCGTGACCCATCGGCTGGTGCAGGCGGCGCGGGCCTACCGCGCTCGCGCCGGCAGTCGACTTGCGCGCATCGGCCTCCATTCCGGCCAGGAGGCGTTGCTCAAGGCGCTTGCCGAGGCCGACGGCATGTCGATGAGCGCGCTCGCCGCCGCTCTCGGCGTTCGCCCGCCGACCATCACCAAGATGATCAGCCGGCTTGCCGCCCAGGACTATGTCGAGCGGCGCACGGCGGCCGACGACGGTCGCCAGGCCAACGTTTACCTCACCGAGCGCGGCCGCCACGCCATCGTCATGATCGACCAGATCTGGAAGCGCGTCGAAAAGAGTGCCCTCGCCGACATCGCCGAAAAGGACCGCCGGCGGCTACGCAAGCTGCTGCGTCAGGTCGAGCGCAACCTCGGCGCCGACGGCCGCCGCCGCGACCGCGACGACGCCGACTCCTCCGATCTCGCCTGACGGCGAAAGCGCCCGGCTGGCCCTTGCCAAACGGTTGCCTTTGCCGCCGCATACGGACTATACCGGCGCGCCCATGCCGATCACCTACGACTTCACCGACCGTGTTGCCGTCGTCACCGGCGGCGCTCAGGGCTTCGGCCGCGCCGTTGCCGAGCGCCTGCTTGCCGGAGGTGCCGCCGTCGTCCTGTGGGACATGGATATCGCGCTCGCCGAGAAGACCGCAGCCGAACTATCCGCTGCCGGCCGGGCAATCGCCGTCGCCGCCGACGTCTCCGATTATGCCGCCGTCGAGCGAGCACGCGACGCGACGGTCGGCCGCTTTGAGCGCATCGACATTCTCGTCAACAACGCCGGCGTCGCCGGCGACAATGCCAAGGTCTGGGAGTACCCGCTCGCCGAGTGGAACCGCGTGCTGGCGATCAACCTCACCGGCCAGTTCAACTGCCTGCGCGCCATCGTTCCCGGCATGATCGCCCGGAACTACGGACGCATCGCCAACGTCGCCTCGATCGCCGGCAAGGAGGGCAATCCCACCGCCTCGGCCTATTCCGTTTCCAAGGCCGGCGTCATCGCCCTCACCAAATCGCTCGCCAAGGAAGTCGCCGACAAGAACATCTCGGTCAACGCGATCACCCCGGCCGCCGCCCGCACCCGCATCTTCGACCAGATAACCGCCGAGCACATCGACTACATGCTTTCCAAGATACCGCGCGGCCGTTTCGTCGAGGTCGGCGAGGTCGCCGCCATGATTGCCTTCATGGTCTCCGACGAGTGCTCGTTCACTACCGGAGCGGTGTTCGACATCTCCGGCGGGCGCGCCACCTACTAGGAACCCGGGTTGGCCGTTCCAGCGCCACTCGCCGACGCCGACCTCGCGGCGCGACTGCGCGGCATCGCGCTCATCTGCCTCGCCGTCTTCTTCTTCACCTTTATCGACACACCGGCAAAGTTCGCCAGCCGCTATGTCCCGACCATCGAGGTCGTTTGGGCGCGCTACACTTTCAGCCTCGTCTTCGCCGTCATCGCGCTGAGGCCGTGGCGCCGCCTCGGCGACTATTTCACCCATCGCCCGGGCGTGCAGGCGACGCGCGCGTTGTTCCTGCTCATGTCAACGGTGCTGAACTTCTTGGCCATCCGGCAGCTGCCGCTCGCCCAGACGGTGTCGATCGCCTTCGCCTCGCCGCTGCTGGTCACCGCCTTCGCCGGCCCTCTGCTCGGCGAGTGGGCGGGACCGCGCCGGTGGGCGGCAGTAGTGGTCGGCTTCGTCGGCGTGCTCGTCATCGTGCGGCCGCAACCGGCCGACTTTCATCCGGCGGTGCTGTTCTCGGTCGCCGCCGCCATCTGCTACGCCGGCTACTATCTCACCACCCGCATGCTGTCGGCGACCGACTCGCCGGCGGGCATGCTGGTCTATGGCTCGGCCCTCGCCACCGTTCTGCTCACGCCGGTGCTCCCCTTCGTCGGCCAGGCCCCGCCGACCTGGTTGGTCGCCGGCGCGCTTGCTCTGTCCGGACTTGCCGGCGGCCTCGGCCATTGGTGCCTGATCCACGCCAGCCGCTACGCTCCCGCCCCGGTGCTGGCGCCGTTCACCTACTCCCAGATCATCTGGATGACCGCCTCCGGCTATGTTTTCTTCGGCGACGCTCCGACCGGGAGCACGCTGGCCGGTGCCGCCATCGTCGTCGCCAGCGGCCTCTACATTCTTTATCGTGAGCGGGTCCATCGCGATCGCTGAGGCCGGCGCCGCTCGCCGGCGAACCGACAGGAGCATACCGTGGCCAATCCCGACATTCTGGTTGCCGGCGTATTGCCGGCCAGCACCGACAAGACCCTGGCGGCGTCGTTCACCGTGCACCGTGTCACCGACGCCGCGGCCGCCGCCGCCTTGGCCGCGTCCGAGCGGGACGCTGTGCGCGGGCTCGCTCGCGGCATGCACTCCGCCGTCGACCGCATCCTGATGGAAAGCTTGCCCAGACTCGAGATCGTGGCCAATTTCGGCGTCGGCTACGACGGTATCGACCTCGCCTACGCCGCCGATCACGGCATCGTCGTTACCAACACCCCGGATGTTCTCACCGAGGAGGTGGCCGACACCTCCCTCGGGCTCATCCTGATGACGGTACGTGAGTTGTCGGCTGCCGAGCGCTATCTGCGCGCCGGCGAGTGGCCACGGCGCGGACCCTATCGCCTGACGGCAACCCTGCGCGACCGCACCGCCGGCATCGCCGGCCTCGGCCGCATCGGCATCGCCATCGCCCGCCGTCTCGACGCCATGGGCGTGCCGGTGGTCTATCACGGCCGCCACCGGCAGCCCGATGTCCCCTACGGCTACTATGCCGATCTCGGCGAGATGGTGGCCGCCGTCGACCTTCTGATCCTGGCTCTGCCCGGCTCGCCCGCGACCGCCAACATCGTCGATGCCGCCATCCTCGAGGCCCTCGGGGCGAACGGCATCCTCATCAACATCGGCCGCGGCAGCGCCGTCGACGAGGCCGCCCTGATCGCCGCTCTCAAGCACGGCACCATCCTTGCCGCCGGCCTTGACGTCTTCGCCAGGGAGCCGAATGTGCCGCCCGAACTGATCGCGCTTCCCAACGCGGTCCTGCTGCCCCACGTCGGTTCGGCCTCGGTCTACACCCGCGACGCCATGGGCCAGCTCGTCGTCGACAATCTCAAGGGCTGGTTTGCCGACCGCCGGCCGCTGACGCCGGTGCCGGAAACCCCCTGGCCGCGCTAGCCGCTATTTGACCCAGCTTCCGCCGAGCTCGTCTTCGATGTGGATGCGGATGATCTCCTCGAAACTGCGCTCGGCCTGAAAACCGAGGGCGAGCGCCCGCTCGGGCACGAAATTGCGCGGCCAGCCCGCCACGATCCGCGCGATCGTCGGATCGGGCTCGCGGCGTATACGCGCGGCCACCGCCTCGCCGGCGACGCTGGCAAGCGCGGCGATCTGCTCGCCGACCGTCACCGACACGCCCGGCATGGTGAGATTGCGCCGCGATCCCACGGCGGCGCCGTCGAGGCCGGCAGCATGAAGCAGGAAATTCACCGCCGAGCGCGGGCTGGCGTGCCAGTGACGAACGTCCTCGCCGACCGGCAGGACCGCCTCCTCGCCGTTGAGCGGCTCGCGGATTATGCCCGAGAAGAAGCCAGACGCCGCCTTGTTGGGCTTTCCCGGCCGCACGCAGATGGTCGGCAGCCGGATGCCGATGCCGTCCATGAACCCGCGCCGGGTGAAGTCGGCCAGCAGCAGTTCGTCGATGGCCTTCTGGGTGCCGTACGAGGTGAGCGGCGTCTCGAAGAAATCGTCGGCGATGGTTTCCGGAAAGGGCGCGCCGAACACCGCGATCGATGAGGCCAGCACCAGGCGCGGACGATAGCCGTCGCCGATGGCGCGGATCGCCTCGAACAGACGCCGCGTGCCGTCGAGGTTGACCCGGTAGCCCTTGTCGAAATCGGCTTCCGCCTCGCCCGACACGATCGCCGCCAGATGGAAGATCGTCCCCGGCCGCGCCGCCAGCAGCGTTGCGGCTGCGTTCGCCTCGCCAAGATCGACCCGCCGCGTCTCCACCGCGAACGGCGCGTCGCCCGGCGCCTCCGGCGCCACCCAATCGGCGAGGGTCAACGCCTCGATCGCTTCGCCGGCGAGATTGCCATCGGCGACCAGCCGCCGGACGAGTTTGCCGCCGATCATACCCGCGGCGCCGGTAATCAGGATGCGCATCGCCGCCCCCTAGAGTGCGAACCCGCCGTCGGCGAGGTGTATCTGGCCTGTGGTGTAGCTCGCCTCGTCCGAGGCGAGATAGACCGCCAGCCACGCAATTTCCTCGGCGGTGCCGAGCCGGCCCATCGGCTGGCGGTCAATGAAGCCCTCGCGAATCTCCGCCGGCGATTTGCCCTGTGCCTTGGCCTGCTCGGCTATTCGTCCGTCAAGCGACGGCGACTGGATGGTTCCCGGGCAAATGGCGTTGACGCGGATGCCCTGGCGGATGAAGTCGGCCGCTATCGATTTGGTGAGGCCGATCACCGCCGCTTTCGAGGCGCCGTAAACATAGCGGTTGGGGATGCCGCGCACCGAGGAGGCTCCCGACGACATATTGACGATCGAGCCGCCGCCTTTTGCGAGCATCCCGGGCAGGAAGGCACTGATCGTGCGGTGCATCGACTTGACGTTGACGTCGAATGAGAAGTCCCAGTCCGCTTCGCTGGTGGTGAGGACCGTGCCGTGGTGAACGAAGCCGGCGCAATTGAACAGCACGTTGACGGCACTGACCTTGTCGGCGAGCGCCTTGACCGCCGCGCCGTCGCGCACGTCGAGGGCGTAGGTTTCGGCCACACCGTGATTGCCGAGATCGGCCAGCAGGGACGCCTCGAGGTCGGTGGCGATGACGTGCGCGCCCTCGTTGGCGAAGGCGATCGCGGTCGCCCGGCCGATGCCGGCGCCCGCCGCCGTGAGGAACGCCCGCTTTCCCTGCAACCTGTTCATACTCGACTCCCTCGCTTGCCCATCAATTCGGACAGGCGCTTCTTCTGCCTGCCCGCCCCGTCGAAATTGTCCGGCGCCAGCCACTGCGCGAACGCCGCCCGCACCGGCGGCCAGTCGTCGTCGGTCATGGCGAACCAGGCGGTGTCGCGGCTGCGCCCCTTGACGATCATGTGATTGCGGAAAACCCCCTCGGCGGCGAAACCCAGCCTCAGCGCCGCCCGCTTCGAGGCCTCGTTGCGCGCGTTGCATTTCCACTCGTAGCGCCGATAGCCGAGATCGTCGAACACGTAGCCGGCCATCAGATATTGCGCCTCGCTCGCCGCCGCCGTCTGCTGCAGCGCCGGCGCCAGAACGATGCTGCCGATCTCGATGACCCGCATCGCCGGGCGGATCGCCATCAGCGTCACGATGCCGCTGGCCGGTCCGCCCGTCTCGCTGACCGCGTACGAATAGGGATCGCTCAGCGCCGCCCGCTCGGCCAGCCACGCGACGAATGTGCATTCGTCTTCGAACGGCCCGTAGGCCATGTAGGTCCATAGCCGGTCATGGTCTCTGACCGCCTGCCACAGCGCGTGCCCGTCCCGGTCGGGATCGAGTTTCTCGATCGTGGCCCATCGGCCGATGAGGCGCACCGGGCCCGGTCGCCCCGCCGGTGTCGCGTCGACCAGCGGCCCCGCCGCCTCCTCCAGGACCGAAATGCTCATCATCGGCAGCCGCCCGTCCCCCCGACCGCGCCCGAGCGGCACCGGTTTGATTTTCGGCGGTTTTATGCGCCTAATCCCGGCGCGAAATCAAACCATTTGGGCAGGGCAGCTGTTTCCCGTGTTCCACACCATCGCCGGCTTCGATCGCATTGGCGAGGAGAACGCCTTCGCGGTTCTAGCGCGGGCGATCGAGCTCGCCGCCG